>JBIOEJ010000071.1:0-30021 GCA_044445965.1 Hyphomicrobiales bacterium | reverse complement strand
TCGCTCGTTAAGACCAGCAGGAGCTTATCCCCATGCCCCCCACGCCGAAGGGAATGCAGACCTTCTTCGTCGAGATCAAATGCAAGCTCGGCAAGACCTACGAGGTCGCGAGCGCGTTGGCCGACGCCGAGATCGCCTCCGAGATCTATTCGACCGCCGGCAATTACGACATCATCGCCAAGTTCCATCTCGATCCGGAGATCGATATCGGGCATTTCGTGGCGCAGAAGGTGCAGACCATCCCGGAAATCCTCGATACGCGCACGATGATCACCTTCAAGGCCTTCTGAGATGGAAAAGGGCGCCTCAGGCCCCCTCGCGGGGGATGGGTTCGCCGGCGTGATCGCGCGCGGCGCAGGATCGCGCGCCGTGGTGTTCCTGCACGGGGTCGGGCTGTCGGCCACCACCTTCCGGCCGCTGGTCGAGGCGCTGGGCGAGAACAGGCGCGCGGTCGCGCTACCGTTGCCGGGCTATGACGGCTCCGCGATGATCGAGCCTTATACGATGGCGAGCGTGGCGGCGCGACTAGCCGACAGCCTCGACGCCCTCGGCATCGAGACGGCCGATCTCGTCGGCCATTCGCTCGGCGGCATGCTGGCGCTGGAATTCGCATGCAGCCAGCCTGCCCGCCTCGCCTCGCTGACGCTGGTGGCGACGACGCCGGTGTTCGGCTCGAAGGATGGGAGCTTCGAGGAGCAGTTCCTGGCCGAGCGCTTCGGGCCGCTCGACGCCGGCCGGACGCTCGCCGAGATCGCACCGACCATGGTCGAGGCGGTGGTCGGCCAGGATGCAGCGCCCGAGGCGGTCGCCGCCGCGATCATCGCGCAGGGCGCGACCTTGGAGGCGGCCTACCGCGCCTCGGTCCGCTGCCTGATCGGCTTCGACCGGCGGGCGGACCTCGCGGGCATCGGCGTGCCGACGCTGTGCGTGGCGGGCGCCGAGGACAAGCTCGCCCCGACCCGCTCGATGGAGCGGATGGCGCAGGCGATCCCGGGCGGCAAGCTCGTGGTGGTCGCGGGTGCCGGCCACCTGCCCTATCTCGAGCGGCCGGCCGAGTTCGCGGAGGCGTTGGGCGCGTTCCTCGCGGATGCAGGCGGACCGTAGCGTAAAGGAGCGGAGACCCATCTCCGCTCATTCCCGCGGCAGCGGGAATCCAGAGACTCCCCCGGTCGGCAAGACTGGGTTCCCGTTCCCGCCTTCGCGAGAATGTACTTGCGCGGGAACGAGCCGAGATGGCCCCCATTGAGCGGGGCGCGCGTCCCGGCTAGAAGGACGCGCCACTGAACCGCTCGGCGAGCTTCCTTCCATGACCGACATGCCAACCGCGACGGCCCAGGCCCATCTCCTGGTGCAGGCGCTACCGCATATGCAGCGCTACGATCAGCAAGTCGTGGTGATCAAATATGGCGGCCACGCCATGGGCGATTCGGCGGCCGCCGAGGATTTCGCCGAGGATGTGGTGCTGCTCGAGCAGGCGGGCGTCAAGCCGATCATCTGCCATGGCGGGGGCCCGCAGATCGGCGCCATGCTCGAAAGGCTCGGCATCCGCTCCGAGTTCCGGGACGGGCTCAGGGTCACCGACGAGAAGACGGTCGAGATCGTCGAGATGGTGCTCGCCGGCTCGATCAACAAGCAGATCGTCAGCTGGATCCTGGCGGAAGGCGGCAGGGCGGTCGGCCTATGCGGCAAGGACGGCTCGCTGGTCACCGCCAAGAAGCTGATGCGCAGCGTCGTCGATCCGGGCAGCAGAATCGAGGCGGTCGTCGATCTCGGCCTGGTGGGCGAACCGGACAGGGTCGACCGTACCGTGCTCGACGCCGTCCTGAAGGCGGAGCTGATCCCGGTACTCGCGCCCGTCTGCCCGGGCCCGGACGGCAAGACCTACAACGTCAACGCCGACACGTTCGCGGGCGCCATCGCGGGCGCCATGCGGGCGAAGCGCCTGCTGCTGCTGACCGATGTCCAGGGCGTGCTCGACAAGGACAAGCAGCTGATCTCGGAGCTCACGGTCGATCGCTGCCGCCATCTGATCGCCGACGGCACGATCAAAGGCGGCATGATCCCCAAGGTCGAGACCTGCATCTACGCGATCGAGCAGGGCGTGGAGGCAGTGGTCATCCTCGACGGCAAGCAGCCGCACGCGGCCCTCGTCGAGCTGTTCACCGATCACGGCGCGGGAACGATCATCAAGAAGTGAGCGCCTGGTCGAGATCGGCATAGAGATCCTGGGGGTCCTCGAGGCCGACCGACAGGCGCAGGATGTCCGGCGGACAGGGCGTGCCCGCGCCCTCGACCGAGGCGCGGTGCTCGATCAAGCTCTCGACGCCGCCGAGCGAGGTCGCGCGCTTCCACACGGCGACACGCGCCGCGGTCGCTATGGCGCGCGCTTCCCCTCCCCTCGCGGCGATCGAGAGCATGCCGGAAAAGCCGCCATGCATCTGGCGGCAGGCGACCGCATGGCCCGGATGGGAGGGCAGGCCGGGATAGAGCACGCGCGTCACCCCTGGATGGGATGCGAGCTTCTCGGCCAGCAACATGGCGGTGCGGCACTGGGCCTCGACGCGCAGATGCAAGGTGCGCATGCCGCGCACGAGGAGATAGGCCTCGAAGGGGCCGAGGATGCCGCCATAGATCGTGCGGATGCCGGCCAGGCGCTCGAACCAGGCATCGCGCCTGGCGAGCGCGAGCGCGCCCGCGATCACGTCGGAATGGCCGTTCAGATATTTGGTCGCCGAATGCATGACGATATCGGCCCCGAGCGCGATCGGGTTCGTCAGGACCGGGGTCGCGACGGTCGAATCGACCGCGAGCCTGGCGCCGGCGCGATGCGCGATCTCGGCCGCGGCCGCGATATCGGCGACGGTCCAGAGCGGGTTTGCCGGGGTCTCGAGCCAGACGAGCTTGGTCGGACCGGCCTCGATGGCCGCCCGCAGCGCCGCGAGATCGCTGGTATCGATGCGCGCGAAGGTCAGGCCGCGACGCTTCGCCTCGTCGCGCAGCCAGTTGCGCGCGCCGGTGTACATCACTTCCTGCGCCACGATATGGTCGCCCGGCTCGAGCGACTGGAAGACCGCCGAGATGGCCGCCATCCCCGAGCCGAACAGCAGCGCCGCGGCGGCTCCCTCGAGGGCGCAGAGCACGGCTTCCGCCTCGCGCACCGTGGCATTGTCCGGCCGGCCGTAGGAGTAGCCCGAACGGTACTGGTTGTCGGGGTCGCGCAGATAGGTCGTCGCCATATGCAGCGGCATGACGACCGCCTTGGTCACCGGATCGATCGAACCCATCGCCTGCACGGCGAGCGTGCGCGGGGACAATCGCCTCTCATTGGCGCCTGGGCGCGGAGCATCCTCGGTCATGCGGCAAGCTTTCCTTCGGTCGGCAGGCGGCCCAACGGACCTTATTGCGGACGCGAAGCTTACCGCCGAAGCCAGCTATTTGCGAATGACCGGCATGAAATCGACCGTGACGGTGAGCGCTTCGGGCGGCGGGGCGGCAAGGCGCGCCCGGAACGGCGCGACCTCGCCGGGCCGCAGGGCCTTGACCCCCGAGCTCGCGGTCCAGAAATAGACCTGCCCCCCCTTGGCGTCGCGCAAGGCGATGCGCAGGCGCGGCGCGTCGCCGGCGGCGCGGGCGACATTGCGCAAACTGCCCTCGACCTCGAGAAAACGCCCATCCCCGGTCTCCTCGAAACGAGCCGTGACATGTTCGAAATCGAAGCCGCGTATATTGACCGGCGCCCCGACCGCCGCGTAAATCTGCGCGGTCCGCGGCAATAGACGCACCATCATCCTTGGTTTGGCGAACGCGCAGACGACAATCATGATCGGGAGGCCGATGCCGAGCGCTACGAGCAGGCGGCCAGCGACGCCCCGCCGCGGACCGCCCGGCGCGCCGTTCCCGGCGAGAAGCTCGCCTGATAGAGATGCGACGCTCACCTTGCCTTCCTCACCAATCGCTCGCCTCGCATCGAGACCAGCCTTCGCGCCAAAGGGCCCTTGCATCTCGTTCGCAAACCGGCAGCATGGCGAATCGGGCGCGAGGGGCTGTCAGTGAAAACGTGTGCGGCGGACGGCGGGATGGTCGTCGAGCATGGTTAACAGCCGATGAACGACGCGATCGACGCAGCGCCGATGATCCGCTTCGAGCATGTCGGCATGCGCTACGGCGTGGGACCCGAGATCCTGCGCGACCTGACCTTCGCCATCGCCCCCTATTCGTTCCAGTTCCTCACCGGCCCCTCGGGGGCCGGCAAATCGACCTTGCTCAAATTGATCATGCTGTCGCTGCATCCGACACGCGGCGTCATCGAGATGTACGGCTCGGACGTGGCGCGCATGACCGAGGCGGAGCTGACGATGGTGCGCCGCAGGACCGGAGTGGTGTTCCAGGAATTCCGCCTGCTCGACCACCTGACCACCTTCGAGAACGTGGCGCTGCCGATGCGGGTGCAAGGCCGAGCCGAGGCGAGCTACCGCGCCGAGGTGATCGAGCTCTTGCAATGGGTCGGGCTCGGCGACCGCATGCATGTGTTGCCGCCGGTCCTGTCGGGCGGCGAGAAGCAGCGCGCCGCCATCGCCCGCGCCTTGATCGCCAAGCCCGAATTCCTGATCGCCGACGAGCCGACCGGCAATGTGGACCCGATCTTGGCGCGAAGATTGTTGCGCCTCTTCGTCGAGCTGCACCGGCTCGGCACCGCGATCATCATCGCCACGCATGATTATTCGCTGATGGAGCAGGTCGAGGCGCGACGCCTCGTGCTCGATGACGGTCGCCTCAGCGTCGAGGAGCCGGCGAGCTTCGAGGAACTGCGGCGATGAGCGACGAGGCTCACGGCCGGCATGCGGAGGGAGCCGAGGAGAGCTTCGAGGCGGTGAGCGAGGTCGCGCCCGTTCCGGCCGCGCTCGCCCCCTTGCGCCGGCAAGGCTCGCTGGTGCCGCAGCGCTCGATCGCCGGCCGCTCGCTGGTGATGGTGATCGCCATCATGACGTTCCTGGCTTGCCTCGCAGCGGGCGCCGCCCATCTCGTCTCGCGCGCGGTCAATGATTGGACGACCTCGATCGCCAGCGAGATGTCGATCGAGGTTCGCCCCTTGCCCGGCCGCGACCTCGAGGCCGACGTCGCCGCTTCCGCGGAGGCGGCGCGCAACACCAAGGGCATCGCCGTCGTGAAGGTCTTCACGCGCGCCGAGTCGGAAGCCCTCCTCGAACCCTGGATCGGAACCGGCCTCGACGTCACGGATCTGCCGATACCGCGTATGATCACGCTGACGCGGGAGCCGAATGCGCGACCGGATGTCGCCGATCTCAGCCGCAGATTGGCGCTCATCGGGCCGTCCGCCTCGCTCGATGACCATCGCGCCTTCATCTCGCGCCTGTCCAGCATGGCCAATGCGCTGATCGCGGTCGCCATCGGCGTCGTCGGGCTCGTCCTTTCCGCGAGCGCGCTCGCGGTCGGCTTCGCCACGCGCTCGGCCGTGGCGCTGAACCACGAAGTGGTCGAGGTCCTGCACCTCGTGGGCGCCGATGACGATTTCGTCGCCCGCGAGTTCCAAAGGCGCTTCCTGGCGCTCGGCATCGAAGGCGGCGCGCTCGGCGCGGCGGCGGCCGCGGTGTGCTTTTTCATCGCGGGCATATTATCGACGAAATTCGCATCGACCGCCGCGGCCGACCAGATGGAAGCCGTTTTCGGGTCCTTCCAGTTCGGGACGGGGGGCTATGCGCTGATCGCCAGCGTCGCCATAGCGGTGGCGTATTCGACTGCGATCGTATCGCGCCTGACCGTGAAACGGCGTTTGCGGTCGATGGCATAATTAACGTAACATGAAGCAATTGGCTTGAATCTGTCCGTCTCCCAAGCCTGTCTGTCTTGCATGGGAGCGGCAACGAGGCGCGAAGCCGTTGAATGAGCCGGGAACTCAGGTGAACAGAGCTCGCTTTGCGGCCGCGGGCGAGGTTGTCTCGGGTTGCCCCCCCAAACCGGGGCCGCGGCTGCGCTGGGGCCGCGCGGCCGGACGGGCCTTGAGCCTTGCTTGCGTCCTCGGCCTGACGCTCTTCGGCGTCGGGCTCGTGCAATTCGCCGACGAGCTGCCGCGTCCGAAACCATCGACGGTGACGGCCGATGCGGTCGTGGTGCTCACCGGCGGTGAAAATCGGGTCGCCAAGGCGATCGACCTCATCGCCAACGGCCAAGGACGACGCTTGTTGATCAGCGGGGTCAACGACCATACCTCGGCGGCGGCCATCGCCGACGCCCTGGACCAGAACCAGGCGGTCTTCCGCTGCTGCATCGATATCGACCGGCGCGCCCGCAACACCGTCGGCAACGCGACGGAGATCGCGCGCTGGGTCAAGGAGCATAATTACCGCTCGCTCATCGTGGTCACCGGCGCCTATCACATGCCGCGCGCGCTCAATGAGCTGCGAAGCGCGCTGCCCGAGACCGAGCTCATCGCCGATCCGGTGCTCGCGCCCGGACTCGATCTCGACGCCTGGTGGGCCGATGAGCGGACGACGCGCCTCATCATGTTCGAATACACCAAATACCTGGTTTCCGAGGTCAGAACGCGGCTGCCATTTTCCGGCCAGGGTTCCGGAAGTTTGTGAGCGATCCGGACGCATAGCCATGACGATCCTGCGAACCGTCGAGGAATTGGAGAGCATCTACGGCCGCCCCAAGGGTGGCGCGGTGTTCAAGGAAATCCCGTTCCTCAACGCGCATTATCGGGCCTTCGTCGAAGCTTCGCCCTTCGTGGTGCTCGCCTCCGCCGGCCCCAACGGGCTCGACTGCTCGCCGAAGGGCGACGCTCCCGGCTTCGTGCGCGTGCTCGACGAGCGCAAGCTCGCCATTCCCGACAGGCTCGGCAACAACCGGATCGACAATCTGCGCAATATCGTCGTCGATCCACGCGTCGCGCTGTTGTTCATGGTGCCCGGCGTCGGCGAAACGCTGCGCGTCAACGGCAGGGCGGTGATCTCGACCGATGCCGAGCTCTTGACCTCCTTCGCGGTCGACGGCAAGGCGCCGCGAACCGTCATCGTGGTGAGCGTCGAAGCGGCCTATGTGCATTGCTCCAAGGCGTTCATGCGCTCGAAGCTGTGGGACGCCTCCCGCCATCTCGAGCGCGCCAAGCTGCCGAGCACGGGCGAGATGCTGGCGCTGCTCAGCGCCAACGCCATCGACGCGGCGGCTTACGATCGCGAGGCGCCGGAGAAGCTCAAGGCCGCGCTCTATTGATCCGGCGCACGCCGCGGTGCAGAGGTAACGCAGTCCAGCCGCTTTCCATCCTCCCGGCAACCATGCGGGAGCCGAGGCCCTCCGCCCCATGCTGACAGCGAGATCGGCGCTCTACAACGTCGCCTTCTACCTCAATCTGCTGATATGGCTCCTCGCCGCCTTCCCGACGCTCATCCTGCCCCGCCGCTATTTCATCAAGATCGCCAAGCTCTGGGGCGTCAGCTCCTTGTGGTTGCTGAAAGTCATATCGGGCACGCGGGTTCGCTGGATCGGCCTCGACAAGCTGCCCGCCGGCGGCTGCATCATCGCCTCGAAACACCAGTCGACCTGGGAGACTTTCGCGCTCTTCGTCATCCTCGAGGATCCGGCCTTCGTCTACAAAAGAGAGCTGATGTTCATTCCCCTGTTCGGTTGGTACCTGGTCAAGGGCGCGATGATCTCGGTGCGGCGCGGGCAGACCGGCCGCGAGGCCTTGGCCCAGATGGGCGCCAAGGCCAGGGAAGCGACCGCGGCAGGGCGCCAGCTCATCATCTTCCCGGAAGGCACGAGGCGCCCCGCCGGGGCGCCGCCGGACTATAAGTCGGGCGTCGCCCATCTCTATGCCGCGACGGGAGCGGTGTGCGTGCCCATCGCGCTCAATTCCGGCGTCTATTGGCCGAGGCGGGCACTGACGCGGCGGCCCGGAACCATAAAGGTCGAGATCCTCGACCCCATCGCGCCGGGCATGCGTCCCAAGGCCTTTCTCGCGCTGTTGCGGACGCGGATCGAGGAGGCCTCCGCGCGCCTGGTCGAGGAAGGGCGGCGCGAGACCGGCACGTGACCTGCGGCCTGCCCGACCCCGCCGACTTCCTCGCCGGGGATCTATTGGCCAGGAATCTATTGGCCAGGAATCTATTGGCGTGGTACGACCGGCATCGCCGCCTGCTCCCCTGGCGGGCGCCGCGCGGCCAGCGCCCGGAGCCCTATCGCGTCTGGCTCTCGGAGATCATGCTGCAGCAGACGACGGTCAGCGCCGTCGGCCCCTATTTCGAGCGCTTCGTGGCGCGCTTCCCGACGGTCCGCAGGCTGGCCTCGGCCCCGCTCGACGATGTGCTGGCGGCCTGGGCAGGGCTCGGCTATTACAGCCGGGCGCGCAACCTGCACGCCTGCGCCAAGGCGGTCGTCGAGCGCCATGGCGGGGAATTCCCGCGCAGCGAGGCCGAGCTCGTGGGGCTGCCCGGTATCGGCCTCTACACGGCGGCGGCCATCGCCTCGATCGCCTTCGAGGAGAAGACCGTTCCGGTGGACGGCAATGTCGAGCGCGTGATCACGCGGCTGTTCCGGGTCGGGGAGCCACTGCCGCGCGCCAAGCCCGCCATACGCGTGCTCGCCCAGCGCCTGGCGCCGGCAAGGCGCAGCGGGGATTTCGCGCAAGCGCTGATGGATTTGGGCGCCATGATCTGCAGGCCGCGGCAACCCGCTTGCGCGCTCTGCCCTTGGAGCGAAGCTTGCGCCGCGCATCTCGCGGCCGATGCGGAGGATTATCCGAAGAAGAGCGCCAAGCGCGCGGGCAGGCTTCGCCGAGGCGCCGCCTTCGTCGTCCTGCGGGCGGACGGCGCCGTGCTGGTGCGCAGGCGCAAGGAAGAGGGCCTGCTCGGCGGCATGACGGAGGTGCCGGGCAGCGAATGGTCGGTCGATTTCGATGACGATGCCGGCCTCTCGTCGGCGCCTCGCTGCCTGGACGGGCTGGCCGCGGACTGGCGACGCCTCCCCGGCCATGTCCGGCATGTCTTCACGCATTTCCCCCTGCAATTGACGGTATTCGTCGCGGGCGTCGGCAGCGAAGCGAAAGCGCCGCACGGATGCCGCTTCCTGCCGCGCCAGGCGATGGCTTCGGCGGCCTTTCCGACGCTGATGCGCAAGGTGCTGGCCCGTGCCGCGGCCTCTTGCGGCGGAGCGCTCCTCGCTCAGGCAGCCTCGCCGAATTCCCGCCTGAGCGCCGCGCGCAGCGTATCGATCGGCAGGCGCCGCCCGCGCTCCTCGTAGTGCCAGAAGATCCAGCCATTGCAGGCGGGCAAGCCCTGGGCCAGCGCGCCGATCTTGTGGATCGAGCCGATGGCGGGGCCCATGGAGAGCGTGCCGTCGGCGCGTACCAGCGCGTTTCGCCCGCCGCGCGCATCCGTCACCTGGCTGCCCGGCGCGACGAGACCGCGCTCGACCACGCTGAGAAAGGGAATGCGCGGCTCGGAGCGCTTGCCCGGCAAGGGCGCGATCGTCTCCGGGGACAAGGGCGTCACCTTGGCGATCCGCCGGCGCGCGATCGCCGCGTAGCCCTCATCCCGTTCGATGCCGATGAAGCGCCTGCCCAACGCCTTCGCCGCCGCCCCCGTCGTGCCCGAGCCGAAGAAAGGGTCGAGGATCACGTCGCCGGGATTGGAGGAGGCGAGGATGATGCGCCGCAGCAGCGCTTCGGGCTTCTGCGTCGGATGCGCCTTGCGGCCGCCATCGTCCTTGAGACGTTCCTCGCCCGAGCAGATGGGAAAGAACCAGTCGGAGCGCGCCTGCGTATCGTCATTGCCGGCCTTCAGCGCTTCGTAGTGAAAGGTGTAGCCCTTCGCTTGCTGCGTGAGCGAGGCCCAGATCATCGTTTCATGGGCATTGGTGAAGCGCCGGCCGCGGAAATTCGGCATCGGGTTCGCCTTGCGCCAGACGACATCGTTCAGCACCCAGAAGCCGAGATCCTGCAACAGGGCGCCGACCCGGAAGATGTTGTGGTAGGAGCCGATCACCCACAAGGTGGCGTTCGGCTTCATCACGCGCCGGACGCCCGACAGCCAGGCGTGCGTGAAGGCGTCGTACTCGGCGAAGGAGGCGAAACGGTCCCAGTCGTCGTCGACCGCATCGACGAGGCTTTGATCGGGGCGCGACAAGCTCCCGGCAAGCTGCAGGTTGTAGGGAGGGTCGGCGAAGACGAGATCGACGCTCGACGGCGGCAGCTGCGTCAGTTCCGCCAGGCAATCCCCGACCCTGATCTGGTCGAGGATTTGCCCGGAACACAGATCCGGCGCCGCCGACGCGTCCATCCCGGTACGCCATACCCTGTTCCGGGATGTGGGGTCGGAGCGCCTGGTACGCACTGCACACATGCCAAGCAACCGTTACGCGACCAACACCGCCACTGTGCCAGATCGCGGTAAAGGCGAGGTTGAGGCGGTGCCTCGCCGTTTGTCCCGATTTGACAAGGGTTGACGGCCAGATTGTCGTTCCCGGCGCGATTGCGGTGCGTCCGAAGCGCGAAGCCTGAGCAGGAGTATCAAAGATACCAGAAATTCAACTCATGCATATCATACAACTTTGCAATGGGTTGAATGGTCAGATTAACGTTCGGCCAGGGTTTTCCTTTGTATAGTATGCTCAAAGTAGGCCCGTCTCGCGGTTGGCATGGGGGTTGTTCAAATGCTTACAGTCTACAGTTGCATCGTTTACGAACATAATCTACTCTTGGTTGCATTGGCTGCGGTCATTTGCGCGCTGGCATCCTTCACCGCCATCAATTTTCTTAACCATGTCCGCAAGACGACAGGCCATATGCGCCGTGTCTGGCTGTGTGTCGCGGCCACGGCGAGCGGCTTCGGCATCTGGGCGACGCATTTCATCGCCATGCTCGCTTATTCCCCCGGCATAGCGAGCGGCTACAACATCGCGCTGACCCTCCTATCGCTGGTCGCGGCCATCGTCCTGACCGGCCTTGGCCTTGCCTGCGCCGTCGCGCCGACGGTGCCCGCCGGGCGCTGGCTCGGCGGCGCCATCGTGGGCGGCGGCATCGCGACGATGCACTATCTCGGGATGGCCGCCTTCGAGATCGCCGGACGGATCGTGTGGGATCCGGAGCTGGTCTCCGCCTCGATCATATTGGGCGCGGTGCTGGGAGCGGCCGCGCTGCCGGCGGGGCTTCGGGACGGCTCGATGAAATGGAAGATCGCCGGCGCCGCGCTCCTCACCCTGGCGATCGTCAGTCATCATTTCACGGCGATGGGTGCCGTCGCGATCATTCCCGATCCGACCATCGCGGTCTCGGCGACCGCCCTGCCGGTCGGTTGGCTGGCGCTCGGGGTCGCGCTCGCTTCATTGACCATCCTGCTTCTGGCTTTCGTCGGCCTCGCCGTCGATATGCGGGAGCGTCATCGCGCCGAGCTCGAAGTCGACCGCATGCGCGGTCTCGCCGACGCCGCGGTCGAAGGCCTCCTGGTTTGCCGTGGCGAAACGATCGTCACGATCAACAACAGCCTTGCGGCGCTGACCGGCCTTGCCGCCGAGAGCGTGGTCGGAGCCGAGCTTGCGACATGTATCCCAGACGAGGCCGTGCGGCACAGGCTGATCGACAACCCGAATGTCGCCGTCGAGGCCGAGCTCCGGCATGCCAATGGCGACATGATTCCCGCCGAATTCATCCTTCGCCCGATCGATTTCGCGGGCAAGCCGCATCATGCCATCGCGGTGCGCGACCTCAGGGATCGCAAGAGAGCCGAGGAGCACATCCATTTCCTGGCCCATCACGACGCGCTCACCGGCTTGTCGAATCGCGCCGCGTTCAACGAGAAGCTCGATCAGGAAATCCAGGATCACGCGGCTTCCGGTCGCCGGCTTGCGGTCCTTTGCCTCGATCTCGACCGGTTCAAGGAAATCAACGATCTCTTCGGCCATGGGGCAGGCGACGCGCTCTTGAAGAGGGTCGCGAGATGCGTAACGGCCATCCTGGCGCGGAACCAGATGATGGCCCGGTTGGGCGGCGACGAGTTCGCGATCATCGCCCCCGACCTCATCGACCCGATGAAGGCCGGCCGCATCGCAGAGCAGATCATCCAGGCCTTGCGGGTCGACAATGAATCGTTGACGACGAGCGCACTGATCTCGACCAGCGTCGGCATCGCCGTGTTCCCGGACGATGCCGAGGATCGCAGAACTTTGCTCACCCACGCGGACACCGCCCTTTATCGCGCCAAGACCGACGGGCGTGGCGCCTACCGCTTCTTCGAGGCGTCGATGGGCGTCCAGGTGCGCGATCGCCGCATGATGGAGCACGACCTGCGTGGCGCGGCCTCGCGCCAACAATTGCGGCTCGAGTATCAGCCGCAGGTACGCATCGACACCGGCGAGGTCGTCGCCTTCGAGGCGCTGATGCGCTGGCGCCATCCGGAGCGCGGGGAAGTGCCGCCGGGGGTATTCATTCCGGTCGCCGAGGAAAGCGGAGCCATCCTGCAGATGGGCGAATGGGCGCTGCGAACCGCGTGCGCCGAGGCGGCCAGCTGGACAAATCCGCTCGGCATCGCAGTCAATGTCTCGGGGCTGCAGTTGCACAGCCCCGATTTCCCGCAGCTCGTCCATGAGATCTTGTTCCAGACCGGCCTTGCGCCGCATCGACTCGAATTGGAGATCACCGAAACCGCCCTGGTGCGCGACCTCAATCGCGCCCTGTCGACGCTTCGGTCGCTGAAGGCGCTCGGCGTGCACATCGCCATGGACGATTTCGGCACTGGCTATTCGTCGCTGTCCAATCTGCGGGCGTTCCCCTTCGACAAGATCAAGATCGACGGCTCATTCATCAAATCGGTCGATGTCAAAGAGGATGCCGCCGCCATCGTGCGCGCGGTCCTTGGCCTCGGAAAGGGCCTCAATCTGCCGGTATTGGCCGAAGGCGTCGAAACCAACGCGGAATTGCAATTCCTGACCACGGAACTCTGCGGCGAAGCTCAGGGCTATCTGCTCGGAAGGCCCGAGACCATCGAAAAGTTCGGGGCGCTCACCCATCTCGCCGTTACGCGAGACGCCCTGGTGTCATCCGAACGGGTTCTGAAGGCAGCGAGCTGAGGCCATCGAGGCGCCGCGCCCGGAAAGCATCGCTGGCCACGATCAGCCGGAGCGCAGCTCGCGGAAGGCGCGCCGCACCGGTTCGAAGCTCATGCGGTGCGCGGCCGAAGGTCCGAGGCGCGCGAGCGCTTCGAGATGGGTCTTGGTGCCATAACCCTTATGCGCGGCGAAGCCATAGCCCGGATGGACGGCCTCGAGGCGGCGCATGAGACCGTCGCGGAAGACCTTCGCCACGATCGAGGCGGCCGCGATCGAGAGCGACAACGCGTCGCCGCCAATGATCGTGCGCACCGCGCAAGGGAGCGAAGGCGGGTCGTTGCCGTCGATCAGCGCGACGCAGGGGCGGCGCGGCAAGCCGGCAACCGCCTGACGCATCGCCAGCAATGTCGCTTGACGGATATCGATCCGATCGATCTCCGCGGCGCTGACGGTCGCGATGCCGACCTCGGCGCAGCCGAGGATGTCCTCGAACAGGCTGGCGCGTCGCTCGGGCGTAAGCGCCTTCGAATCGTCGATGCCGCCCGGTACGCGGCGACGCGAATGGAAGATCACCGCGGCGGCCACCACGGGGCCGGCGAGCGGACCCCGCCCTGCTTCGTCCACGCCCGCGACGGCGCGATGGCCTCGGCGCAGCATCGCATGCTCGAATTCATAGGTCGGAGGCATGGTTTCCGGGGCCGCTATTGGCTGATTCGAGGGGTTGGCGTATGAGAAAGCCGCGCGGGCGTAGGGTCAAGGCCTCGACGAGGCGTCAAGCGGAGATTCGAGGAGATCCCCATGCCGGACCAGCAAGCTGAAGCAAAAGACGATCCGACCGGCGCGCGCAGCACGGACGCGGCGAAGGAGGAGCTCGCCCCCCTTGCGGTCGTCGTGCAGCCCGCACAGCCGCCGATTTCACCTCCCCCCCGAGTAGCGCAGCGCAATCCGATCTTCGCCGAGCTGGTCCAAGGCGAGGACGATCTCGCGGGGCTCGTCGGCTATGGGCTCTACAAGCTGAACAAGCGCGACTGGCACGCCTCCTTCTTCAAGGCGCATGGGCGCGATCCGACAGAGGGCGAGATCGCATCCTATGTGCTCGGCGAGCGAACGCCGCGCCGGCTCGGGACCTATCGTCACCTCGCGGAGGATCTGATCGGCCGCAAGACCGCTGCTGCCGCAGGGCAAGCTCAGGGATCGACGGTCGCTGCCGCCTCGCGCATCTCCGCCATGAAGGAGGCCTCCCTTCGTTCCTCCCTGCCGTCCGCGGCGCCTGCCGCCGCTCCCGCTCGCTCGCGCCGCTCGCCCACCGCCACCCTGCTCTTCTGGATCGTGGTGCTCCTCGTATTGGCGATGGTTACCGCCTACATCAATTATCCGACCTTCTTTCAGAGCCGCTGACGAGATGCATCGGATCGCTCCGTGACAGCTCGCCAACGCCTCCACCTGTTCGACACCACCTTGCGTGACGGCGCGCAGATGACGGGCGTCGATTTCTCGCTCGAGGACAAGCGGCAAGTCGCCGCCATGCTGGACAAGCTGGGGGTCGCCTATGTCGAGGGCGGCTACCCCGGCGCCAATCCGCAGGATACCGAATTCTTCAGTGAGAAGCGCACCAAATCCGCGCGCTTCGCGGCCTTCGGCATGACGCGGCGGCCGGGCCGCTCGGCGGCGAACGATCCCGGCATTGCCGCTCTCCTCGACGGCGCCGCCGACACCGTCGTCCTAGTGGCCAAGGCCTCCGACTATCAGGTGCGCGTCGCCCTCGAGACGACGCTCGAGGACAATCTCGCGAGCATCGCCGACAGCGTCGCCGTGATCGTCGCCAAGGGGCGCGAGGCGATCGTCGATTGCGAGCATTTCTTCGACGGCTACAAGGCCAATCCCGACTATGCGCTCGCCTGCGCCAAGGCGGCCTATGACGCCGGCGCGAGCTGGATCGTGCTGTGCGACACCAATGGCGGCACCTTGCCGGAGGAGGTGCGCCGCATCGTCGCCGAGACGGCGAAATCGGTGCCCGGCGATCGTCTCGGCATCCACGCGCATGACGATTGCGGCTGCGCGGTCGCCAATTCGCTCGCGGCGGTCGAGGCCGGCGCGCGCCAGATCCAGGGCACGCTGAACGGTCTCGGCGAGCGCTGCGGCAATGCCAACCTGGTGACGCTGATCGGCGCCTTGAAGTTGAAGCCGGCCTTCGCGGAACGATTCGAGATCGGCATCGACGACGAGGCGCTAGGCGAGCTCACGCATGTTTCGCGCGCGCTCGACGAAATCCTCAATCGGGCACCCGACCGTCACGCTCCTTTCGTCGGCGCCTCGGCCTTCGCCACCAAAGCCGGCATCCACGCATCCGCCGTCCTCAAGGACCCTCGGACCTATGAACATGTGACGCCCGAGAGCGTCGGCAATCAGCGGCGCGTGCTGATCTCCGATCAGGCCGGCAAATCGAACATCCTGGCCGAGCTCGATCGTATCGGCGTCAAACTCGGCAAGGACGATCCGCGCCCTCGCGCCTCCTCGAAGAGGTGAAGGACAAGGAGGCGCAGGGCTATGCGTTCGAGGGCGCCGATGCCTCCTTCTTCCTGCTCGCCAAGCGGGTGCTGGGCGAGGCGCGCGAGTTCTTCACGGTCGAGCGGTTCTCGGTGAGCGTCGAGCGCCGGCACAACGCCATGGGCGAGCTCGTGACCTTCTCGGAGGCGGTCGTCAAGGTGAAGGTCGGCGAGGAGACGATGATCTCGGCGGCGGAAGGCAACGGCCCCTTCAACGCGCTCGATCTGGCGCTGCGCAAGGATCTCGGCGTCTACCAGTCTTTGATCGCGGACCTCGAGCTCCTCGACTACAAAGTTCGCATCTTTCAAGGCGGCTCCGATGCCGTCACGCGGGTGCTGATCGAGTTCGGCGACCGTCGCGGCGACCGGTGGACCACGGTCGGCGTCTCGGGAAATCTGGTCGACGCCTCATTCCAAGCCCTGACCGACGCCATCACCTATAAGCTGATGAAGGAGAAGGGGCTCGCGTGAACCCGGCCGGCATCGCGCGGAGACGGCAACGCTCCGCTCACTCGTCGAACATGTAGCGCACGCCGATGCGGAACTGGTGGGCGCCGAGCGATCTGAGCTTGGGTGCGACGCCGAGGTTGTCGGACGCCATACGCGCATCCGCGATGCTGAGATAACGATAGCCGAAGTCGAGCTTGACGCTCGGCGCGACATTGATGGCCGCGCCCGCCGCCAAAGCCCAGGCGAAGCCGCCGGTGGTGTGGACCGGATAGGCGTTGAACACCGGCAGCCCGGACGTCGGATCCGTCACCGCCGCGAAGGAGCCTGAGCCGTTAGGCAAGAATTCCTGATTCACGATCTTCGACGTCTGAGTGAAGGCGTAGCCGATGCCGCCTCCGACGTAAGGCGTGATCCCGGACCAGGTGCCGATGTCCACGTAGCCGTTGGCGAGCGCGGCCCAGCCGCCGAGCCGCGTCTTGTCCGAGAACAGGCAGCAATTCGGGATCGTGTAGCTTCCCTGCACGTTTCCGGAAAAGGTGTAGTCCGTCGTCACGTCGGCGCGGAACCAGTTGTTGATCTTGTATCCTATGCCGCCTCCGAGCACCGGGGAGTCCGCGATGCTCAGATGGCTGAAGGGCGTGCCGTTATAGCTCGCGCTCGGCCCTTGCAGCCGCGAATAGCCGAGATCGCCGCGGATATACCATCCCGATCCGAAGAAGCTCATCGTGTCGCTCTGCGGGATGGCGGCCGGGGCCGGCATGGCGTCGAGATCCGCCGCGGCAGCCCCCTGGATGCGAACGACCGCGAGAAGGGTTGCGAGGACGAGGGTTCCACGGATCATCAAGGCTGCTCCTCGAAACGCTGCGTGCGCAGCTTCACGTCACGCTCCGCATCGGGAGGCATAATTCCCCATTAACGTTAATGACGCTTTAAGCCGCGGCCGCGGAGAGCCTGGCGCGCGAAAAAAGGCGGCGCGGAGGGTTTGCTCCGCGCCGCCCGATTCGGGTTGAAATCGCGATCAGTATTTGCGCACGATGGGGCGCTCCGGCACATATTCCGGGGCGGGCTGCGGCGCATAGATCGGCGCGACCGCGGCGACCTCCCCGAACATCCAGCGCATGCCGACGCGGA
The DNA here is from genome assembly GCA_044445965.1 of Hyphomicrobiales bacterium. Taxonomy (GTDB): domain Bacteria; phylum Pseudomonadota; class Alphaproteobacteria; order Rhizobiales; family Beijerinckiaceae; genus GAS188. The sequence continues at coordinate 12,835 of JBIOEJ010000071.1, read as the reverse complement.
ACTCGTTCGAGGTCAACTCCTTGACCTTGAAGCCCGGGAAGACCTGATTGCATATGCATTGGATCACGCTCGACGTCACATCGCCGAGACGCATGTAGCGATAGCCGAGATCGAGCTTGAGGTTGGGCGTGATGCTGTAGGACAGGCCAGCCATCAGCGACCAGGCGAGATTGGTCTTGGTCTTGTCAGCCATCGGGCTGAAGGCGACGGGGGTCAACGGACCGTTCGGCGTGCCATTCGCGTTGAACGCGGTGCCGGTCCAGGCAACGCCCGAATCGCTGAAGCCCCGCATATCGTGACGCACGAGGCCGACACCGGCGCCCAGATAGGGCGTCAGGCCGTACCAGGTGCCGAGATCGGCATAGGCGTTGGCCATGACGAGCGTCGATTGCAGCGTTCCCGGATAGACGTTCTGGCCGAGGAAGGCGAAGGGGACATTGGCGTTGAAGGTCGTCTCCTGGAAGATGCCGCGCAGGCCGACCGCGGTCCGGTATTCGGCGGTCACGTCGCCGCGGAACCACTGGTTGAACTGGTAGCCGACGCCGGCATCGACGAAGGCCGGCTCCTGGATCGACTTGGAGATGAAGCCTGAGCTCAGCAGCTGATCCCCGGGGTTGAGGCCGGTGACCGGCTGCGTCCACTGGCTCGTTGAATAACTGGCAACGCCGACATCGCCGCGGATATACCAGTTGCCGGCGAATTCGACGGGCGGAGGCAGGGGCGGCGCCGGAAGCGGAGCAAGATCGGCTGCCTGCGCCGCGACGCCGCTCAAGGCGATGACGCATGCGGCCGTGAGAGACTTCGCGAAACCCATGACCATGGTCCCTTCTGTCGTGCATGGGCCCGCAGACATGGGTCCCAGCGAATTCCACGGTCGGGACGATGGCAAAGAATACTTAAGGAGGGCTTAACCCTAACGGGTAACCTGAATCAGCGGTTAAGCGTTGCAATTCCGCGGCGGCGGGGGACGAATATGCAGGCGCAGCGACAGAAGCCCTCAAGCCGCCTTCATCAGCGCCTCTACGATGTCGTCGACCACACGTTCGACGAGATCGCGGTCATCGCCTTCCCCCATCACGCGGATCACGGGCTCGGTACCCGAGGGGCGGATGACGAGGCGTCCCTGATTGCCGAGGCGCCCGCGACCGCTCTCGATCGCGGTCACGACATTCTGCGCGGCCAGCGGCTCGCCGATCTTGTAGCGCACATTCTTCAAGATCTGGGGCAACGGCTCGAAGCAATGGCACACCTCGCTGACCGGCCGCTCGGTGCGTTTGACCACGGCGAGCAATTGCAGCGCCGCCACGAGGCCGTCTCCGGTCGTGGTGTAATCCGACATGATGATATGACCGGATTGCTCGCCGCCGAGATTGTAGCCGTGCTCGCGCATATATTCGAGCACGTAGCGATCCCCGACCGCGGTCCGCGCGAGCCCGAGCCCGATCCCGTTCAGATAGCGCTCGAGGCCGAGATTGGACATGACGGTCGCCACGATCCCGGGCTGCGAGAGAAGCTTGTCCTCGTGCCAGCTCGCGGCCACGACTCCCATGAGCTGGTCGCCGTCGACGAGATGGCCCCGCTCATCGACGATCAGCACCCGATCGGCGTCACCGTCGAGCGCGATGCCGACATCGGCGCGCAGCTCCTTGACCTTGGCCATCAACGCCTCGGGCGCCGTCGTGCCGCACTCCTTGTTGATGTTGAAGCCGTCCGGATCGACGCCGATGGTCATGACCTCGGCGCCGAGCTCCCAAAGCGCCTCCGGCGCCACCCTGTAGGCCGCGCCATTGGCGCAATCGACGACGACCCGCATGCCATCCAGCCCCAAGCCCCGCGGCAAGGTGCGCTTGGCGAACTCGATATAGCGCGCATGGACGCTCTCGATCCGCTTGGCGCGGCCGAGATCGCGCGCAGCGGAGAGGCGAGACATCATGTCCTGGTCGATCAGCGCTGAAATCTCGGTCTCGACCTCGTCGGAGAGCTTGTAGCCATCGGGACCGAACAGCTTGATGCCATTGTCCTCGAAGCCGTTATGGGAGGCCGAGATCATGACCCCGAGGTCGCAACGCATCGAACGCGTCAGCATGGCGACGGCGGGCGTGGGCATCGGCCCGAGCAGCAGCACGTCGAGGCCGACCGAGGTGAAACCTGCCACCATGGCGTTCTCGATCATATAGCCCGACAGCCTCGTATCCTTGCCGATGACCACACGGTGGCGGTATTCGCCGCGCTGAAAGACGAGGCCCGCCGCTTGGCCGACCTTGAGCGCGAGTTCCGGCGTGATGGTTGCATTCGCCCTGCCGCGAATGCCGTCCGTGCCGAAATATTTGCGCGCCATCATGAATGCCTTGGTTAATCCCCCGGTCGAAGGGCGCCGCGGCGCCGCCCACGCAGGCCGGCCTTCGCCGTCATTCGACTATAGGTCAAGAATTGGCCAAAATCATTCAATTTTCGTGACCTGCGGTTACCGCGGCGACCGCCTGCGATCGCTGCGACATCCCTGATCCGAGGGAATCGGAGCGGGGCCCAGGTTTCTTGCCGCAATTTCTGCGGCGAACCGGAGGCCACTTCGCCGGAAAATGCTCAGAACGACACGCAGGAAAACCCATCGACGCGCATCACCGATTCCTGCTTGAAGCGTGCCTTGTAGGCGTCCCGGATCGCCTCGATGCGCGCATCGCTGTCGGGCTTGGGCTGATACCAGATCAACAGCACCCGCGAATTCTCCTTGGCGATCGCGCCTGTCCGGTTGCGCCACTGGCCATAGGCTTGGACGATGGTGAGGCCGTCGGGAAGCGCGGCGTCACCTCCTGGTCGACAAAGCCTTGCCATTCCTCATCGCTGACCGGCGCGGCATCGCGTCGGCTCATGCCGAACAGCAATTCGAGGCGCGCCATGAGCGCCGCGTTCGTCTGGCAGGCAAGGCCGGGCTGTGCGCCGGCCATGTCGGCCCGGACAGGTGTCGCCATGGCGAGGAAAGCGAGAGCGCTCATCATGATTTGCGAGAAGGCTTTCGGGCGCATCGATCACTCCCAGATCAAATCCGTCAGACGAGGCGAGACCGAGCCGGCGCGCCTCGAGCCGCTCACGACGCGCGCTCGACTCCGACACCGAGCACGCCGCGCACCAGGCCGTCTACCGGTTCGGCGCCATTCAGCCGGAGCACCGGGCAGGTCAGCCGTTTCAGCCAAGCCTCATGCCGAGCAAGGTTTCGACCTTCCCGCGTGCCGCCGTCATAATCCGTCGCCCAGCGGATAAAGGCTTCGTGCTCCTCGTGACGCGCCCCGCCCGGCGCAATCGCCTCGGAGCCGAACTGCTCGGCTTCCCGGCGCCTGAGCCGCGCGGCCCGAATCTCGGCTGGAGCGTGGAGAAACACCACGAGACTGAACAAGGACAGGATCGGGTCCGCCCATTGGCCGACGCTGCCCGACAGGATCCAGCCGCGTCTCCCCGCGGTCCGAAACGCTGCATCGAGCAGAAGCAGACGCTCGGACACGTCGCGCTTGACACTGAATTTCGGCTCGACCGGCGACCAATAGAAATCGTCCGTATCGAGATGCACGGCGCCAGTCTTGCGAGCGAGCGCCCGGCCGAGCGTGGTCACGCCCGAGCCCGAGGCCCCGGTGATGTGGATGGCGCGGCGCATTTTCGAGCGCATAGCATATGATCGGTTCGCGCCAACGGGAACCTCGCCGCGATGGGGTGGAGCCGGCGGCTCCGGCCGCCGCCGCATTTCACGTCGTTGTGGGTTGACGCCGGCGCGGCACGGATGCTTCAGTCCGCCTGACATGACGCAGGTTCCCACCTTGATGCCTCGCTCGCGGCTGATCTGGAATCTGCCGAACATCCTCACCTATGGGCGCGTGCTCGCCGTCCCGGCCGTGACGGCGTTGCTCTTCTGGCACACCGAGAATTGGATGCGCTGGCTGGCGCTCGCCATTTTCGCGGCGGCCGCGATCACCGATTATTTCGACGGCTACCTGGCGAGAGCCTGGCAGCAGCAGTCGACGCTCGGACGCATGCTCGATCCGATTGCCGACAAGCTCCTCGTGGCGGCGACTCTGCTGATGCTCGTGCATGCCGGCACGATCCAATCCTGGTCGATCTGGGCGGCGATCGTCATCCTTTGCCGGGAGATCCTGGTCTCGGGCTTGCGGGAGTTCCTGGCGGAATTGCGCGTCAGCGTACCCGTGACCGCGCTCGCCAAATGGAAGACGGCGGGCCAGCTCGTCGCCATCGGCTTCCTGATCGCGGGCCCTGCGGGCGAGGTCGTGCTGCCTGGGACCGTGTCGATCGGGCTCTCCTTGTTGTGGATCGCGGCCGGGCTCACGATGTATACGGGTTGGGACTATATGCAGGCCGGCATGAAGCACGTCATGGACGACGGGCCCAGGGCTGGTGGCGATGGGAGAGCGACGTGAAGCTCGCCTATTTCGCCTGGGTGCGCGAGCGGGTCGGCAAGGCCGAGGAGGAGATCGAGCTGCCGACGCATATCGCGACGATCCGCGACCTCGTCGACTGGCTCAAGGGGCGAGGCGAGGAATATGCCTATGCCTTCGAGCATGGCGAGGTGGTACGCGCGGCGATCGATCGGCGCCATGTCCGCCCTGAAGCTTCGATCACCGGAGCTCGCGAAATCGCCTTTTTCCCGCCGATGACGGGGGGATGACACTCACCTCCCTCGAGATCGAGCGCTATGCGCGCCACCTCGTCTTGCGCGAGATCGGCGGCCCCGGCCAGGCCAAGCTGAAATCCGCGAAGGTATTGGTGGTGGGCGCGGGCGGGCTCGGTTCCCCGCTCATCCAATATCTCGCGGCGGCCGGAGTCGGAACGATCGGCATCGTCGACGACGATATCGTCTCGCTCTCCAATCTGCAGCGCCAAGTGATCCACGGGACGCCGGATATCGGCGCCGCGAAGACGAGAAGCGCGGAGCAAGCCGCCCGACGCCTCAATCCGCATGTGCGGATCGAACCCCACGCCATACGGTTGGCGAGCCACAACGCCCGCCCGTTGCTGGCGCGCTATGATGTCGTGGCCGATGGCTCGGATAATTTCGACACCCGCTACGCGGTTTCGGACGCCTGCTTTTACGAGCGCAAGCCACTCGTCACCGCAGCGCTCGGCGTCTTCGACGGCTCGCTCACCACGATCCGTGCCCATGAGCGCGGACCGAATGGTGAAAGGAATCCGACCTATCGCTGCCTCTTCCCAACTCCACCGCCCGACGGCGCCATCCCGGCTTGCGCGGAGGCAGGCGTGCTCGGCGCGCTCGCAGGCGCACTGGGTTCGCTGATGGCGATCGAGACGATCCGCGAGATCACCGGCTTCGGCGAAGGCTTGGTCGGACGGCTATTGATGGTCGATGCGCGCTCCATGCGCTTCGAAACGCTCGCCTACGGCTGGGATGAGCGCAATCCGTTGAACGGGACGCCTCGTCCCTCCCCTTGAAAGCGAGGGGGCGAACCGGCATTCAGGGCGTTTGATTTGAGAGACCTTATTCAAAGATATACAATAATAGTTTCAATAAGTTAAGGGATTCTCGCTGAATCCGCCCCGCCTTACGAAAACCCCTCCCCGCCGGATGGCGGGAAGGGGCGAAACTTTAGGTAACCGACCTCTCGCGAAGGGAGGTCAGTTGTTCCTGCTGCCCATGATCGAGAGCAGGAACTGGAACAGGTTGATGAAGTTCAGATAGAGCGTCAACGCGCCCATCAGCGAATATTTCGCCATCAGCGTGCCGTCATGCGCGACCTGGTCGTAGCTGTCCTTGAGGCGCTGCGTGTCCCAGGCCGTGAGGCCCGCGAAGATCACGACGCCGAGGATGTTCAGCGCGAACTGGAAGGCGCTCGACTGCACGAAGATGTTGATGAGCATCGCGACGACGAGCCCGATCAGGCCCATCGCCATGAAGGCACCCATCCCCGACAGGCTCCTGCGGGTCGTGTAGCCGTAAAGGCTCAAGCCGCCGAAAGCGGCCGCGGTGACGAAGAAGACCTGTACGATCGAGCCGACCTTGAACACCAGGAACCAGGTCGAGAGCGACAGGCCCATCACCGCCGCGAACGCCCAGAAGGTGCCGAGCAGCGTCGGATAACTCGCGCGGTCGAAGCGGAAGCTCATGAACATCACGAAGCCCAGAGGCGCGAGCATGATCAGCCATTTCAGGGGGCTGACATAGAGCGCGTAGGCGACGCTCGGATTCGACCTTGCCAACATGAACGCACCTAACGCCACGATCGCCGAGATCGCGAGGCCGAGCGTCATGTGATTGTAGATGCCGAGCATATAGGCCCGCAAACCGGCGTCGTATTGTGCGACGCCGACCCGCGAAACGCCTGCGCTCACTGGCGACCGGGCGTTGCCATCGAAGAACGACATGGGAAACCTCTCTTTTTATCGACGCCCGCACGAACCTGTGCGCAGGCAACCACAATATGGCGACATAACGCATAATTCGCAAGGGCGAGGCGCTTCTCTGGCAGGGCGCTTCGCCGGACTCGGCCTATTCCCGGCCTGGCGGAAGTGCGCTCCCTGTCCCGGCGCCGAAGCCGATGGCTTACTTGGCTGAAGCGCCGATTTCCTGGTCCCAGCGGCGAAATGCCGTGACCAGCTTCTCGGGGGTGAGCGGCACCTCGGTCGGCAGCTTGGCGATCAGACCGTCATAGCTCGGGCGTCCGAAGTCGTTGAGGACCATGCGGCTCTCCTCCGGCGCCATCGCCAGCGCGACGCCCTTGGCCGCCGGGCCCGGATAGAAATAACCCTTGTCATAGGTCAGGGCCTGCTGCTCGGGCTTGAGCATGAAGGACATCAGGGCGAGGAGCACATCGACCTTTCCGTCCGAAACACCCTTGGGAATGCACATGAATTGCGTGTCGGGAACCCAATGCGTGCCCTCGAGCGCGAAGACCTCGGCTTCCTTCGGCACGATGCCGAGCGCGCGGGGATTGATGTCCCAGCCGCAGGTGGTCACGATCATGTCGCGCGTACCCTCGCCGAGCTCCTTCATGGTCGCAGCGGTTCCGGAGGGATAATATTCGATTCCCGTCCCCAGCTCCTTGAGATAGGCCCAGCTCTTGTCCCAACCGGCGACCGGATCCTGCGGATCCTTGTCGCCCAGAATGTAGGGCAAGCCCATCAGCAAGGTCCAACCCGGCCCCGAATTCGCCGGCCTCGCATAGGTGAAGCGCTTCGGATTGGCCTTCGCCCAGGCCAGCAGCTCCGCGGCTGTCTTCGGCACGGCCTTGACGCGGTCCGGAGCGTATTCGAACAGCGGCCCCGACGGCGAGTAGGCGACCGCGACGCCCTGGTCCTGGCCGAAATTCCTCTGCATCATCAGCGCCTGCTCATGATACACGTCCTGCGGCTTCGGCAATTGCGCGGCGCGGGATTTCCACACGTCGATCCACAGGCCTTGCTGGATGCCGTCGGACAGGGCTCCGGGACCCGTCAGCACGAGATCGATATCGACCTTGCCGGCCTGTTGCTGCGCCTTGATCTTGGCGGGAAGCTCGGGAGACGGCGCGCGGGAAAAGCTCGCGCGCGAGACGAGCTTCGGATTGTCGCGCGCGAAGCGCTCGATCCCCGTTTGCGTCAATTGCAGGTTCCCGGCGACGTCGATGATGCTCAAGGCGACCGGGGCGGCAGGCGGCTTGCCGGCCTGCGCGGCGGCTCGCGTGGCGTAGAGCGCCGCCATCCCGGAGAAGGCTCCGAGCGCGTTGCGTCGCGTGATGTCGACAGTCATGTTCCCTCCTTGGCGGCCCGCCCCGGCAGATGGCTGCCGTCCGGAGGGCTCGACGACAGTTTTTGCTCAACGAGCCGGTGCCGGCATTTCCTGATGAAGCACACCCGCCTCACACATCCAGATTGGCGACATCGAGCGCGTTTTCCTGAATGAATTCGCGGCGGGGCTCGACCACGTCGCCCATCAGCTTGACGAAAATCTCATCCGCGGCGTCCGCCTCCTTGATGCGCACTTGCAGGAGCGAGCGCTCCTCGCGGTCGAGCGTCGTCTCCCAGAGCTGCTCCGGGTTCATCTCGCCGAGGCCCTTGTAGCGCTGCATCTGCACGCCCTTGCGCCCGGCATCGGTGATCGCATCGAATAGGGAAGTCGGACCGGAAATCTGCGTCTCCTCTCCCTTGCGGATGAGGAGCGCGGGCCGCGCATAGGTCTCCTTCAGGCTGGCCGAGTGCTCGTGCAGGCGACGCGCCTCGCTCGATCCCAAGAGCGCAGCATCGAGCACCGCGGCCTGCCTCACGCCCCGCAAGGTGCGCTCGAAGACAAAGCCGCCGGCCTCGATCCGGCCGGTCCAGCCCCGCTCGATATCCTCGGCGATGGCGTCGAGGCGGCGCGCCACCTCAGCCGCGGCCTCCGCCCCCCCTCCCTCGCCGAGCGCGAGCCCGGGATCGAGCGCGCCGGCGATCGCCGCCTGCTCGACCGCCGAACGGTTATAGCGCGAGTGGAGGGCGGCGAGCGTCTGGCGCACCAGGCGTGCCTCGTCGATGGTGCGCCGCAGATCAGCGCCGATGCGCTCCTCGCCGGTCGCGAGGCGCAGGATCGCCCCGTCGCTGCCGCCTTCGATCAGGTAATCCTCGAAGGCACGCTCGTCCTTGAGGTAGATCGCCGACTTGCCGCGTGTCGCCTTGTAGAGCGGCGGCTGGGCGATGAAGAGATGTCCGCGAGTGATGAGTTCCGTCATCTGGCGGTAGAAGAAGGTCAGGAGCAGAGTGCGGATATGGCTGCCGTCGACATCGGCATCGGTCATGATGATGATCTTGTGGTAGCGCAGCTTGTCGGCGTTGAAATTGTGGTCGGCGTTGGGGTTGCCTTGGCCGATACCGGTGCCCAGCGCCGAGATCAACGTACCGATCTCCTGAGAGGAAAGCATCTTGTCGAACTGCACCCGCTCGACATTGAGGATCTTGCCGCGTAGCGGCAGCACCGCCTGATATTCGCGGGCGCGGCCCTGCTTGGCCGAACCGCCCGCCGAATCGCCCTCGACCAGGAAAAGCTCGGCCTTCGCCGGATCACGCTCCTGGCATTCGGCGAGCTTGCCGGGAAGGTTGCTGATATCGAGCGCGCCCGGGCGCGTAATGCTCTCACGCGCCTTACGGGCGGCCTCGCGCGCGGCCGCCGCCAGCGCCACCTTCCCCATGATGATGCGGGCTTCCGAGGGGTTCTCCTCGAGCCAGGTGCCGAGGCCTTCGCCGATCAAGTTCTCGACCACGGGCCGCACCTCAGAGGAGACGAGCTTATCCTTGGTCTGCGAGGAGAATTTGGGATCCGGCACCTTGACCGACAGCACCGCGGTGAGCCCCTCGCGGCAATCCTCCCCGATGAGCGACACCTTCTCCTTCTTCGTAATGCCGGAGCTTTCGGCGTACCCGGTGATGCGGCGGGTCAAGGCGGCGCGAAAACCGGCCAGATGAGTGCCGCCGTCGCGCTGCGGAATATTGTTGGTGAAGCACAGCATGTTCTCGTAGAAGGAGTTGTTCCATTGGAGCGCGGCCTCGACCCCGATGCCCTCCTTCTCGGCACGAAGCACGATCGGCTTCGGCGTCAGCGCCACCTTGGCGCGATCGAGATAGCGGACGAAGGCTTCAAGACCGCCGTCATATTGCAGCACCTCGCGTTTGACCTCGGCATGGCGCTGATCGGTCAGGATGATGCGCACGCCTGAGTTGAGGAAGGCGAGCTCGCGCAGCCGGTGCTCGAGAGTCGTGTAGTCGAACTCGACCATGGTGAAGGTCTGGCGCGAAGGGGTAAAGGTGACCTCGGTGCCGCGCCGCCCCTTGGCGTCGCCGACGACGGCCAGCTGCGCAACCGGGTCGCCATGGCGGAATTCCATGGCGTGCTCCTTGCCGGCGCGCCAGATGCGCAGCTTCAGCGAGGACGAAAGCGCATTGACCACCGAGACGCCGACGCCGTGCAAGCCGCCCGAGATCTTATAGGCGTTCTGATTGAATTTTCCGCCCGCATGCAACTGGGTCATGATGACCTCGGCCGCCGAGACGCCCTCGCCCGGATGGATGTCGGTCGGAATGCCGCGCCCATTATCGGTAACGGTGCAGGAACCGTCGGCGTTGAGCGTGACCGTCACCTCGCTCGCATGGCCGGCGAGCGCCTCATCGATGGCGTTGTCCACCACCTCATAGACCATATGATGCAGGCCCGAGCCGTCGTCGGTATCGCCGATATACATGCCGGGGCGCTTGCGCACGGCATCCAAGCCTTTGAGAACCTGGATGGAATCGGCGCCGTACTCGATGGACGCGGCGCGCTCGCGCTCTGTTTCGTGCAGAGGCTCGGCAGGTGGGGAAGGCGTGTCGTCCATCATGTTCCCGGGGAACTGGCGCGGCAGCCATCGCCGCTGTGATTCGGAGGCTGGAGCTTAGCCCGGAATATAGTGATTCCGCACGGCTTTTTGGAGGCCTAAACGGTTAATTCTGCGGATGATTTTGGCGTCTTCTCGAGGTCGATCGGCGGCCCTGCGATGTCTAGCGCACCAGCTCTTTCATCGCCGCCTCGAGCCCTTCGAGGGTGAGGGGAAACATGCGCTCCCCGAAGAGCTTGCGGACCATTGCGATCGAGTGGGTGTGGCCCCAGCGCGCTTCGGGCACCGGGTTCAGCCAAACCGCATGCGCGTAGGTGCGCATGACGCGTTCCAGCCAGACTTGCCCGGCCTCCTCGTTCATGTGCTCGACGGCGCCGCCCGGCATGGCGATCTCATAAGGGGACATGGAGGCGTCACCGACGAAGATCGCCTTGTAGTCATGCGGGTAGGTGTGCAGCACGTCCCAAGTCGGCGTGCGATCGGTGTGGCGTCGGCGATTGGCCTTCCAGACATGCTCGTAGAGGCAGTTATGGAAGTAGAAATGCTCCATATGCTTGAACTCAGCCTTGGCGGCCGAGAACAGCTCCTCGACGAGCTTGACGTGCCAATCCATGGAGCCGCCGATGTCGAAGAACAAAAGGACCTTGACGGCATTGCGCCGTTCCGGACGCAGCTGGATGTCGAGATAGCCCTTCTCGGCCGTCTCCTTGATGGTGGTGTCGAGGTCGAGCTCCTCGGCCGCGCCGGTGCGGGCGAATTTGCGCAGGCGGCGCAACGCGATCTTGATGTTGCGCGTGCCGAGCTCGACCTCGCCGTCGAGATCCTTGAAGTCGCGCCTGTCCCACACCTTGACGGCGCGGAAATTGCGGTTGCCGTCCTGGCCGATGCGGATGCCTTCCGGGTTGTAGCCATAGGCGCCGAAGGGCGAGGTGCCGGCAGTGCCGATCCATTTCGAGCCGCCTTGATGGCGGCCCTTCTGCTCGCGCAGGCGCTCGCGCAAAGTCTCCATCAGCTTGTCCCAGCCGAGCGCCTCGAGCTTCGCCTTCTCCTCCTCGGTCAAGTATTTCTCGGCGAGCTTCTTCAGCCATTCGGCCGGGATTTCGGCTTTGTCCAAGGCCTGGGCCAAGCTCTCCAGGCCCTTGAACACCGTGCCGAAGACGCGATCGAAGCGATCGAGATTGCGCTCGTCCTTCACTAGGCTCGCCCGCGACAGATAGTAGAAATCCTCGACCGAGGCGCCGGCGAGATCCTGGTCCAAGGCTTCCATCAAGGTGAGGTATTCGCGCAAGGTGACCGGCACTTGCGCATCCTTGAGGGCGGTGAAGAAGGTGAGGAACATGGGCGGTCGGTCCGTTGCGGGCGATCATAGCCTCATTGCGCGTCGGATGCGATCCTCGGCAGCCCTGCGATGCCGCTCAGCCCGCTACCTCGCTGCTGAAATCCGCCATGAAGCGGCCCATCATGCCTCAGGCCATTGATGGACGCCTTCGATGAAGCGCATGATCTCGTCGCCTGCCACGTCGCTGGTCGCGACGGCGAGCGCCTGCCTGCGGCATTTCTCGGCGAAGCCGGGGGCTTGCGGATCGGGGACCCAGATTCGAACAGGCCTCAGGCCGGCGGCGCGCATCCGGGCACGATGGCTCGCCATCCGCTTAGCGGGTGGGATGGGGCGCTGGACGCGGTGGGGCATGGTAAGCCTCAGGTTCGCATAACATTACGCCAATTCCGCGGGCGATCACCGCCGAGCGTTGATGCTACGTTCGACATATGCTATACGAAGCATATGGATGCCGTTCGCATCGAGGATCGCAAATTCATCCTGGAAAACGGCGCCATCGTTCAGATCAAGATCTGGCGCTTGCCGCGGATGATAGGTGAGCGCCCGCATGGACTCAAATACTCACTATTCTATGGCCACCCTGGCGAACGGATCGTGGGCTACGATAATGAGATGGGGAAGGGCGACCATCGGCACTATCGGAATCGCGAAGAGAACTATCACTTCATCAGCTTCCAGCAATTGCTCATCGATTTCTGGAGCGATGTGAGAAAGGAAATCGAGGATGAACGAGGTTAAGTTGCACGTCGAACGCCTCGACACCTTTTTCGACGAGGCCATGGAGATGGCGAAGCGCCTCGACCGCGGCGAGGATGTCAGGGGCGAGACCCATATTTCCGTCGAGAGCATGGAGCGGCTCTTAAAGCTGCTCACGCCCAATCGCTGGGTGCTGCTGCGCGAATTGCGGGCGCGCAAGCGGTCCTCGATCCGGGCGCTGGCCCGTGCCCTCGAGCGGGATTATCGCGGCGTGCATGCCGATGTGACGGCGCTCGCCTCAGCCGGCCTGATCAAGCGAGCGCCAGACGGTGCGGTTTCCGTACCGTGGTCGCGGATTTCGGCGGAGATGGCGCTCGATACGGCGGCGTGAGCGAAACGCGCCCTAAGCGGCAGGCGGCGCCCCGGCTGGCGGACAAGGAGGCATGTCGCGCAGGAAGGCGTAGCG
>JBIOEJ010000070.1:0-30212 GCA_044445965.1 Hyphomicrobiales bacterium | reverse complement strand
GGCGCTGCGGGCCGCGCTTGGGCGAGGCCTTCCCGACTACATGGTGCCGTCTGCGATCGTGGTGCTGGAGGCTTTGCCGCTGACGCCGAACGGCAAGCTCGACCGCCAGGCCTTGCCTGCGCCCGAGGTCGGAGTGGGTCGCGTGCGTCGTGGCCCTCGCACGGCGCAGGAGGAGTTGCTGTGCTCGCTGTTTGCCGAGGTGCTGGGGCTGGAGGGGGTCGGCATCGACGACAACTTCTTCGAGCTTGGCGGGCATTCGCTGCTGGCGATGACGCTGGTCGGTCGCATCCGTGGCCTGTTGGATGTCAAGATCGCCATCCGCAGCCTGTTCGAGGCGCCGACCGTGGAGGCGCTTGCCAAACATATCGCCGATCGCGGTCCGACCCGGTCCGATCTCGAAGTCCTGCAGCCCCTCCGGCTTGAGGGAAACTTGCCGCCCTTGTTCTGCATCCACCCGATCGCAGGATTCAGTTGGCCCTATTCGAGGCTCATCCGGCATATTCCGTCAGGCCACCCAATCTACGGGCTTCAAGTGCGTGTCGAGCAAGAATTGCTCCCCGAAACTCTCGAGGATATGGCCGCTGATTATTTGAGCCTTATTCGCGAGATTCAGCCCGACGGACCTTATAACCTGCTCGGCTGGTCCTTTGGCGGCCTCGTGGCCCATGCAATTGCCACTCAGCTTCAGCGCGCCGGCCAAGAGGTCACGATGCTCGCCCTTCTCGACAGCTATCCGACCGACCATGGGAAACCGCCGCACGGCCTTGATGAAGAGCGTGATCAAGAGGATCCCTCCACCGAAGCTGGAGATAATCCAGTGCGACATATGTTAGACTACGTACGCCGCGAGGGGCACATCATTGCGATCGAAGAGCATCAATATGAAGCCATCATCGCCGCCTACAAGAACAGCACCCGTCTGATGAAAACCTTCTCGCCCCAGCGATTTCATGGCGATATCCTGCTCTTCGTGGCAACGCAGGATGACGCCAAGCCGTCGATCGAAACCTGGAGGCCCTATGTCGGCGGAGCGATCACGGTGCATCATGTCGATTGCACCCATGAGAAGATGATGGATCCACTGCCGGCTGCGAAAATAGGTGGCGTGCTCGCGACTGAGCTCGATAAACGACAAGAGATCCCCAGCGTCTATGCCAAAGGAGCGCAAGGTGACTAACCCATTCGAAGACGAAAACGGCGTCTATCATGTTCTGGTCAACGATGAAGGGCAACATTCCTTATGGCCGAGCTTCATCGAAATCCCGAAAGGTTGGACTGCAATTCTCAAATCGGACAGCCGCGCCGCATGCCTCGAATTCATCAACAAGAATTGGACCGACATGCGCCCGAACAGCCTCATCGAAAGGATGAAGCAAGCGCCTGAATCCAAGCAGCCGGCAAAGAAGCGATCCTCACGTGTGGCCAAGCACAAGGGCAACGGTGTGAAGGAAGAAACGAAGATGATACATTAGCCAACGGACTGAAACCATGACCCAGGCGAGCACGTATTCGTGGTACAATGGGAGTATCGAGGATCGCGAAGAGGGAGCTCCGTCGGTAGCAAGTATTTCCTTCCACTTGGGCACTGGCGTGTTCGATGGCATGATGGCCTATTGGAATCGTGACCATTACTATATCCACCGGGCGGAAGAGCATCTCAATCGGTTTCGTCATGGCGCCGCGCAAATGGGGCTCGCTTTTTCTTGGTCCGTCGCCGAGCTGCTGACCGGCATAGAGGAGCTCCTGAGGCTCGAGCCTCAAGGAACCCAATATATACGCCCGATCGCGTTCAGAGGCGGACCGGAGTTGTGGGTCACCGGCTCGGAGGGCCGCCCCGTGGACGTCAGCATCTTCACGGTCCGCACCGAAACGCACCGTGATATCGATGCGCCGATTAGTTGCGAACTCTCTTCGGTCGAGCGGATTTCGAGCCGTTCCATTCCCGGCCAGATCAAGGTCAGCGGCGCCTATGTCAACAGCTTCTTCGCTCGCAAGACCGCGGAAAAATCCGGCTTTGACGACGGCCTCATGTTTGACCGTGAAGGCCATCTGACAGAAGCATCGGCGGCCAATGCGTTCTTGATCGTCGGCGATTTGCTTCTCACGCCTCGGCTTAAGCCTGATGTCTTTCCCGGCATTACCCGGCAAGTGGTCTTGGAGCTTGCGCGCCAGGAGGGAATGGAAACGAGGCAGGCGGAGTTGCGGCGTGAGGATCTGGCGGCAATCGACGGCGCATTCCTTTGCTCGACGCTCATGGAAATCCGCGGTCTGTCGAGGCTCGACGGGCGCTCGCTGCCTACACTGGAGCTGCCCGTCTATAAGAGCCTCGTCAGCGCCTTTCGCGCGGTGACGCATCAGTGACGCGGGGCAATCCGCTATGAGGAGCGAATGACGTTCACGGTAATTGCGCGCGATGAGGAGAAGGGGCTGCTTGGCATCGCCATATCCACCAGCGGACTTTCGGTCGGAGCCCGCTGTCCCTTCATCCGCGCCAATGTCGGGGCGGTCAGCTCGCAGGCCTTCACGGATCCAGGCATCGGCCCGATTGCGCTCGAACTGCTCGGCTTGGGGCTTTCGCCGACGAAAGTGCTGATCGATCTTAGCCAGTCCGATCCCCATCATGCCTATCGTCAGATCGGCATGGTCGATCGGCATGGGCGGGCGGCCGTACACACGGGCGCCAACGCAATGACTTGCAGGGGCCACGTCACCGGGCCGAACTATCTGGTCATGGGGAACCATCTCAAGAGCGATCAGGTCGTCGAGGACATGAATAGGGCGTTCCTCGGCTCGAAAGGCCAATTGCTCGAGGATCGTCTGCTCAAGGCGGTCACCGCGGGTCGGGACGCGGGCGGGGATCTCGATGGTCACCGCACCGCGTGCATGCTGGTCTACGATACCGAGCCCTATGCCCGCACCGACCTGCGGGTCGATTTCGTGCCGAAGACCACCTCGGGCCCGGATGCGGTTGATGCGCTGACGGCGCTGCTGGACAAGTACCGCCCGCTGATACCCTACTACAAGGTACGCCCGCACAACCCGACCATTGCGGGTTGGCTCGACTGGCTCAAGGAGCGCGGTGCGCCGTTCCACGATTAGCTGTCGGAAGCTCGCGCCCGCCAATTGATGCGTCGGCGCGGTTCGCCTCGCGCAAGAGCGAGGAACTTCTCCAGGGCGGCCGGCAACTTGCGATCGCCATCGTAGCCGCTTCGACCGGCTTGGCGTCGATGCGCGGTCGGAGGTCAAGTCGATGATGCCATTGCGGCATCGGCTCAATGCCTTTTTTCTACTTGTGCGATCGCGGTAGTTGCCGCCAAATGCTTCCCGCGATGCGGCATGTGGTCGAGGGGGCGTCGATGATATCCTGCTCAAAGAATCTCGTGACCTGCGTCAGGCAAGCGTTCTTCAGGAGGGCACCGCACCCATGGCGATAGACGAAATCGTAGGGGACTCGATCGATCGAGCGATCTCCATCGAGATGCGCTTCGGCAGTGGGCTACCTCGTGGCGTCATCCACCAGCTGTATGACGCGGCGCGTCGCCAGGCCGGCGGTCCGCTATGCTTGCGAGCCGCTCAGGGGTTGAAGGATCGTGTCCGCAAGGGCGATCACGTCTTCGTCGTCACCGGCGCGGGCACGCCGCCATGGCTGCCGAGAGGCGAGACCGACGGGCCAATCGGTGCGGCCGCGCTGGCGAGGGCCGTCGAAATCGGCCTTGGAGCGAAACCTGTGCTGCTGGGCGAGGAGCGGAACCTAGCTTCGACGATCGGCTGTACCGAGGCTGCTGGGCTGGTCGTCGTCGATGCCGAGACCTTCGCGCAGCGCAATGGCTGTGCCCACGCGCTGCCGTTGCCGCTCGGCGTGGAGGCCGGCCGCACCGCGGCGGACGAGTTATTCGCCCGGTTTTCGCCAGCGGCGGTCATCTTCGTCGAAAAGGGCGGACCGAACAGCAAGGGCGTCTTCCACAGCATCATGGGAACCGGCCGCGAACCGGAGCTGATGGCCAACGCCCATTTTCTTGCGGATCTCGCCGCGGCGAAGGGAGTCCTCAGCATCGGCGTCGGCGATGGCGGCAATGAGATCGGCTGCGGCGCCATCCTGGGCGCGGTGCAGGAGATCCAGCCGTTCGGCCGCAAGTGTCAGTGTCCGTGCGGGGCTGGCGTCGCGACGGTCACGAGCTGCGATCATCTGGTACTCGCCAGCGTCTCCAACTGGGGAGGCTATGGCGTTGCCGCGGCATTGGCAGGGTTGCTGGAGAGGCCGTCGGTGCTGCACGACACCGATACGGAATTGCGCATGCTCGACCGATGCATCGAAGCTGGAGCGATGGACGGTGCCTATGCGCGGCTAATTCCGTTTGTCGACGGAACAACAGCCGCGGTGCAAACCAGCCTCATCACCATCCTGCACCAGATTGTCGCTAATGGATTGATGGCCTACGATCGCGGGTTCTGAACCTGCGGGCCCGGACTAAGCTCCGTCGTGCGGGGAACCCCAGATCGAACGGAGCGCCTGTCGCCTGAGACGCTGCGCAACACGGGATGGCAAGCATGGCACGTCCAATCAAGCCTGGTCTGACGCGTCGGGCCCTTGGGAGAGGTTTGCTGGCCACCGGTGCCGCCGGGTTTGCCTATGGCTCAGGGCGCGCACCAGCGATCGGGCAAGGCGCCAAGAACACGTTGCGCGTGGGCATATTCGGCGGCGATTTCGGCAATCTCAGTCCGGTGCTTCGCTATTACGCCCAGACCGGGATCGTCATGTGCAACATGATGGACGGGCTGGTGACCATCGACTACGCGGATAACCGCGTCGTGCCGGCTCTAGCCGAAGCCTGGAGCAATCCCGATCCGCTGACTTGGCGCATCAAGATGCGAGAGGGCGTGAGGTGGCACAAAGGCTATGGCGAGGTCACTGCCGAGGATCTAGCCTATACGTGGAACTTCCACCTCTCGTCGAAGAGCTTCCAGGTGGGCACGGCGCTGTTTCCCATCGACACGATCAAGCAGGACGGCAAATACGTCGTCGAGGTCAAGACCAAGCGACCCTTTGCCGGATTTCCGGGCATCACGATGGGATATGGCGGCCAGCTGGTGAGCGCCAAGGCCCATAAGGAGATGGGCAACGAGGCCTACAGCGCTACGCCCATCGGCAACGGCGCCTTCATCCTGGAGTCGAAGCGCGGAACGGAAATCGTGCTGACCAAAAACCCGGAATATTGGCGGCAAGGCTCGCCGAAGCTCGACCGAATCGTCTACCGCGCCGTTCCCGACGCCAACACGCGCCTGCAAGCCTTGGTCAATGGCGAGTTCGACTTCATCACTCACCCGGAGCCAAAGCAGGTCGGCGATATCAGCAAGAACACGAATTTCACCGTCAGTTCGACACCCGGCTGGGAGTGGGATTTCCAAGAGTTCAACCTGACGGTGCGGCCGGACCTGCCCATCCACAACAAGCTCGTCCGCCAAGCGATCTCCTACGCCATCGATCGGGAGGCGATCGTCAGCGAAATCTATTATGGGCAGGGGGTCGCTACGGATAATCAGGTCCCGCCGGGATTTCTCGGGCATCGGGGACATCTGCAGCGCTACCCCAAGAACGGCGACTTGAACAAAGCGAAGGAGTTGATGGCGCAAGCCGGAGTGCGCGGCTTCGACGTCGAAGTCATCACCGGCGATTACGATTGGATCCGCAAGGAGCTGGAGCTCGTTGCCGCGATGGTCAGCCAGATCGGTGTCAACTACAAGATCAGAAACCTGGACATGGGCGGCTACAACAATCTCTGGCTCAATCGGCGCTACGAGGCGGTGCTGCAGGACGTGACCATCGTGGCACCCGATACCGACGCGACCTCGTGGTGGTTCCTCAACAGCAAAGGCATCGCGGCCGCCTCCAACGACCCGGAGATGGATCGGCTCACCGACACCGCCCGCGAGGAACTCGACCTCGCCAAGCGAACGAGCCTGTATCACCAGATCGTCGACCGCACCCTGGAAGAATGCCCATTCATCTATTTCGCGAACGCCAACTACATCCACGTCTACAACAAGAATGTCCGTGGATTTAAGCCATCTCCACAGGAATATATCGAGAAGCTGGACACGGTATACTGGACTTGAAGTTTGAGTCCACGTGACCGGCTGCTGAGCCATGCTGCGCTACCTTTCCCGCCGTCTGCTGCAGGTGCCGCTGGTCCTCCTGGTCGTGTCGGCCACGATCTTCCTGGTCACGCGGGCTACCCCCGGCGATCCGGTGCAGATCATGCTGGGCTCCCAGACATCGCCCGACGCCATCGAGGCGATGCGCAAGGAATTCAACCTCGATCGGCCCATACCGGTGCAATATGCGCTCTGGCTCGGCAAGGTCCTGCGGGGTGATCTCGGCCGTTCGATCCGATTGAATGATCCGGTGACGAGCGTCATTGCCGAGCGGCTGCCGATCAGCCTGGAGCTGGCGACCGCCGCGATGCTGTTCGCGTTGCTGGTCTCGGTGCCGCTCGGTATCGTCGCAGCGTTGCGACGAAATACGTGGATAGACTATCTCTGTACTGGATATACCGTAATCGGTTTCGCCTTACCGAATTTTGCTCTTGCTGTCATCTTGATCTATATATTCTCGGTCAAGCTGCAATGGTTGCCGATCACCGGCATCGGATCGGGCGAGAACGCCAATGCCGGGCTTTGGGTCCGCTACAGCCCGTTCATCGTACCGGCGATAGCGCTCGGAACGCTGCAGACCGCGATCTTCACGCGCTTGCTGCGCTCCAGCCTGATCGACGTTCTGAGCCGCGACTATGTGAGAACCGCGCGCGCCAAGGGTCTGTTGCCGTCGACCATCATACTGGTACATGCACTGAAGAATGCCATGATCCCGTTCGTCACCATGGTGGCGATCCAGTTCGGCTATATGATCGGCATCCAGGTGACGATCGAATATATCTTTGCCGTTCCGGGGCTTGGATCGGCTGTCCTCAGCGCCGTCGTGAACCGGGATTTCCCGGTCATACAGGGCGTCACCCTGGTGATCGCGGGCTTCTTCCTGTTCGTCAATATCATCGCGGACCTGCTCTATTCCGCGCTCGATCCGCGCATCCGCTACTGACCGATGGCGACCGCCGACGCGCTGGAACGATCTGCCGAATGCGCGACGCCTCCGCTGGCCGGATCGCTGCGGCTGGCGGCGCGGCAGTTCCTGCGCAACCGCGCCGCGACCATCGGCCTCGCCTGCCTGTTTCTCATCTGCCTTGCCGCGGTCCTGGCGCCGATCATCGCGCCGTTCGACCCGGTCCGCATCAGCCTCGCCGCCAAGTTGCAGTCTCCCAGCGCCATGCATTGGCTCGGAACCGACTATTTCGGCCGCGATGTGCTGTCGCGCGCCGTCTGGGGCGGGCGGGTGTCGCTTCTCGTCGGTTTGCTGGTCGTGGGTTTCGCCTTCAGCATCGGCGTGCCGCTCGGCCTGTTCGCCGGCTTTCTCGGCGGATGGGTCGACAATATGCTGATGCGGCTGACGGATGCCTTCCTCACCTTTCCGCCGCTGCTCTTAGCCGTCGCCATTGCGGGGCTGCTCGGCCCCGATATCCAGAACGTCATGCTGGCCTTGGGTCTGGTGCAAGCCCCCGTGCTCGCCCGTATCGTGCGGGGCAGCACCCTTTCGGTGCGCGAGGAGGTCTACATCAAGGCGGCGCGCGCGCTCGGCGCTGGGCCGTTGCGGATCATGCTCTCCAATATCCTGCGCAACATCATGTCGCCGATCGTCGTGCAGCTGACCATCGTATTCTCGGCTGCCGTGGTGACCGAAGCCTCCCTGAGCTTTCTCGGTCTCGGCGCCCAGCCGCCCCAACCGAGCTGGGGGCGCGATCTCAGCGACGCGCGCAATTATCTCGGCGACGCGCCCTGGATGTTCATGACGCCGGCCGGTGCCATTATGCTCTGCGTTCTCAGCATCAACTTCATCGGCGATGGATTGCGTGACGCGCTCGATCCCCGCTCATGGCGAACGCCGAGACGTCGGGCGTATTCGTCGGGAGAAGGGGCTTGACCCTCCTGCGCGTGCGCAACCTTCGCGCTGAGTTCGCGACAGAGCTAGGCGTCGCGAGCGCGGTGCAAGGCGTCTCCTTCGATCTCGAGGAGGGCGAGGTCCTAGGCATCGTGGGCGAGAGCGGCAGCGGCAAGAGCGTCACTGCGCTGTCGATCATGCGGCTTCTGCCCGAGCCGCCCGCCAGAATAACGGCCGACGAGCTCGTATTCGACGGGATCGAGCTCATCGGGCTTACGGAGGCGCAGGCGCGAGAGGTCAGGGGCGCGCGCATCGGCATGATCTTCCAGGACCCGATGAGCTCGCTCAACCCGGTCCTGACGGTCGGGCGCCAACTGACCGAGGTGCTGCGGCGGCATCAGCGGCTGGATGGGGCGATGGCGCGGCGTCGGGCGATCGAGCTGCTCGAGATGGTCGGCATTCCGCTGCCCGAGCGGCAGCTCGGCGCCTATCCGCACCAGTTCTCGGGCGGCATGCGGCAGCGGGTGATGATCGCGATCGCACTCTCCTGCAAGCCCAAGCTCGTCATCGCCGACGAGCCCACGACCGCGCTCGATGTCACCATCCAGGCCCAGATCATCGAGTTGGTGAAGCGTCTGACCCGCGATCTCGGAACATCGGTCATCTGGATCAGCCATGATCTCGGCGTCATCGCCGGCATGTGCGATCGCGTCAACGTCATGTATGCCGGCCGCATCGTCGAGACCGGATCGGTCGACGACGTATTCTACCGTCCCGGGCACGGCTACACGCTCGGGCTGATGGGCTCGACGCCGCGAGTCGACGGTTCCTTCCATGACCGCCTCGTGCCGATCGACGGATCGCCGCCCAGCCTGCTCGACCCCACGACGCGATGCCCCTTCCTGCCGCGCTGCCGCTTCGCGGTCGCGGACTGCGAGGCGCGCATGCCGCCGGTCCGCGATTTCGGCCGTGGCCACACCGCCTCCTGCTTCGCGGAGCTCGGCGCGCCGTTCGCCACGACCGCCGAATGAGCAGCCCGGACATCATCTTGAGCGTCGAGGACCTCTGCGTCCGCTATCCGGTGCGGCGCGGGGGGGGCTTCCGCGAGACCATGATGACGGCGGTGGACTCCGTGAGCTTCACGGTCGAACGCGGCCGGACCTTGGGGATCGTCGGGGAATCGGGCTGCGGCAAGTCGAGCCTTGGCTTCGCCATTCTCATGCTGCTGCGGCCGGCGGCGGGCAAGGTGGTGTTCGACGGCTCGGATCTCTGCGCGCTCGATGCGCGCAGCTTGCGCCGCATGCGCCGGCGCCTGCAAATGGTGTTCCAGGATTCCGCCGCTTCACTCAATCCGCGCATGCCGGTCGGCGACATCATCGCCGAGACCCTCGATATCCACAAGCTGTTCCGCGGCCGCGAGCGCCCGCAACGCATCCGCAAGCTCTTGGATCTGGTCGGGCTGCCGTCCCAATGCGGCGAGCGCTATCCGCACGAGCTGAGCGGCGGACAGGCGCAACGCGTGGCGATTTGCCGGGCGCTGGCGGTGCAACCCGAGCTGATCGTCTGCGACGAGCCGTTATCGGCGCTGGACGTCTCGATCCAGGCGCAGATCGTCAACTTGCTGCGGGACATCCAGCGTGAGATCGGGCTGACCTATCTGTTCATCTCGCATGACCTCAGCGTCGTGCGCCACATCTGCGACAGGGTCGGGGTGATGTATTTCGGCCGCATGGTCGAGCTCGCACCGAAGGAGCAGCTCTACCTGCGGCCGGCGCATCCCTACACGAAGGCTCTCCTCTCGGCGGTGCCGGTTCCCGACCCGCGCGCCGAGCGGGAACGCCGGCGGATCATCTTGAGCGGCGATTTGCCCAATCCTGCCGATCCGCCCTCCGGCTGCGGGTTTCGCACACGCTGCCCGTCCGCGATCGCGGCCTGCGCCGATGCCAGACCACCGCCTAGGCGGATCGGCGCCGACCATTGGGCCGAGTGCATCCTGCTCGACTGAAGCGACGCAGCAAGTTCAACCGAAACGGAGTTTGTCGTGACCTATTCCATTATCGCCCGCTGCCCGAGAACCGGGCGTCTCGGGCTCGGCATCACGACCTTTTCCCTCGCGGTGGGCGGGCGCTGCGAGGGGGTCGCCGCGAATATCGGCATCTGCAAGACCCAGGCTTTCCCCAATCGCGGCAATGACCCGCTTGCCGTCAAGCTCCTGGCGCAAGGCTTGGCTCCACGGCGGGTGATGCAGATGCTCGAAGCCAACGATGCCGACCACGAGTTCCGCCAGATCGCCATCATCGATCGCGAAGGCAACGTCGCTGCTCATACGGGCCCCAAGACGCGAGGGTGGTCCGGGCATGAGGTCGGCGCCGCGGTCGCGGCTTTCGGTAACGGCCTGGTCGGGCCGCAGGTGCTGCAGGGCATGCTCGCCGGTTTCGACGCCGATCCCGACGCGCTTTTGGAGTTCAGGCTGTTACGGGCGCTGGAAGGTGGCCGCGACGCCGGCGGGCAAGGCAATACCGAAAGCCATAAGCCCGAGCGCTCCGCGGCGCTCAAGGTCGTCGATCGTCTGGACTATCCGGACATCGACATCAGGGTCGATATTCACGAAACCGCAGTCGAGGAGCTGCGTCGCATCCTGGAAGAGTTCAAACTGTATCAGGTGTTCTATCGCGAGCGCGGCCGCAACCCGCGCGATGCCGTGCCACAGGAAGTCTTCGTCGCGCGCCTCGACGCGACGCGCGTCTAGCGTCTAGGACCGGCAATCCACGTCGTCAATATCCGCAACCGCAAGTATTCAGGAGAGATCCATGACCTATACGGTGATCGGCCGCTGTCCGCGTACGGAACGACTTGGCATCGGCATCGCGACCTACTCGATAACGGTCGGGCTCTACTGCAACGGCGTGCGGGCCAATACCGGCGTCACGATGAGCCAGGCCTTCGTCAACCAAGGCAACAACACGCTGGCGCTGCGCTTGCTGGAGCAGGGCTTCGGCGCGCAGGCGACGCTTGAGCAATTGCTGGCCAATGATGCGGATTTCGAGTACCGCCAGGTCGCCATCGTCGACCGTGAAGGCGCGAGCGCGGTCTATACGGGCCCGAAGACGCGGGGCTGGTCCGGCCACAAGGTCGGTCCCGGCTATGTCGCGACCGGCAACGGCTTGGTCGGACCCCACGTCATCGACGCGATCGCTGCCGGCTTCGAGGCCGAACCCGACGCGGATCTCGAGCATCGCCTGCTGATGGGGATCGAGGCGGGCCGCGACGCAGGTGGGCAAGGCAACAGCCAGTCCCACAAGCCCGAACGATCGGCGGCCTTGATCGTGCACAGCAAGTTCGACTATGCGGACATGGATCTGCGCGTCGACCTGCACGACACGGCCGTGGAACGCCTGCGGGCCATCCACACCGAGTACAAGCGCTACGAGGCATATTATCGGGACCGCGGCCGCAATCCCCGCGCTGCCGTGCCGCAGGATGTGTTCGTCGCAAATCTGATGGCCGGGAGTGAAGCATGACCAAGGGATATCGTGTCGTCGCGATCTTGTGGGCGTTATTGGCGCTCATGCCCTGCGGCGGCGCGCAGAGCCTCGACGAGGCGTTGGTGGCGGCCGCCAAGAGCGACGGTAAGGTCGTCTTCTATACCTCGTTCCTGGGCAGTCCCCTGCATCTCGGCATCATCAAGAGCTTCGAGCAGACCTACGGGATTCCGGTCGAACTCCTCGACGTGCGGGCGAGCGAGATGTTGGAGCGCATCCGCACCGAGCAGGCCGCCGGCCGCTTTCTCGGCGACGTTATTCAGAACGGTTCCGCAACCTTGCTCCGCCAGGAGCGCGACAGCCAGCTCCGTCCGCATGGCGATATCCCCAACCTGAAGAATCTCCTGCCCGATCTATCCGCGACCGATATTCGCGTGCCGAGCTACATCCTGCCCTATGGCATCCTTATCAATACGCGGCTGGTGCCGCCCTCCGAGGAGCCTAAGAGCTGGGCCGATCTTCTCGATCCGAGATGGAAGGGCAAGATACTGGCCGACGACCTGCGCGCCATCGGCGGCGGCTCCATCACCTTCGCAGCGTTCCACGACCGTCTCGGCGTGGAGTTCCTGCGCAAGCTCGCAGCGCAGGATCTCGTCTTCAGCCGGGATGTCGGCAATGACGAACGCCGCGTGGCGCGGGGCGAATTCCCCTTGCGGTTTCCGGAGCTCTTCTCGAGCTACCTTCTTCTGAAGGGCCTGCCGGTGAAGCTGGTGGTGCCGCTCGAAGGGGCTCCCTATGTACGTTTCGACATGGCGCTTCTCAAGAACGCGCCGCATCCCAATGCGGCACGCCTGTTCATCGACTTCTATCTCGGCGAGCAGACGCAGCTCACCTACGCCAATGCGGCCTTAAAGCCGGTCGTCAAGGGAGTGGCCGAGAAGGCGAGCCCCGATATGCAGGCCTTGGCAAACGTCAAGCTGCTCGGTACCTCCAATGCCGATACGCAGCAGGAAATGCTGAATCTCGCCGCGCAAATCTTCAAATAAGCCTTGCTCCGGCGTCGCTTGCGGTATTGATCGAGGGCGGGCGATACCGACTGGAGTTGCCGATGCCGGCCGTTGTTCTCGAGAATGTCAGCTGCAAATTCGGCGGCGTGACCGCGGTCGACGGGCTCGATCTGCGCGTCGAAGCCGGCGAGTTCCTGACCTTGCTCGGGCCTTCGGGTTGCGGCAAGACCACGACATTGCGGATGGTCGCCGGCCTCGAGGAGAATACCGGGGGGCGCATCTCGATCGGCGACGAGGTGGTGAGCGACGCGGCCACGGGATTTTACCTGCCACCCGAGCATCGGCGGCTCGGCATGGTGTTCCAGTCCTACGCGATCTGGCCGCATATGACGGTGTTCGACAATGTCGCTTATCCGCTGCGCATTCGCCGTCGTCCCGACGCCGAAATCCGCGAGCGGGTCACGAGAATCCTCGACCTCGTCGAGATGAGCGACTTTGCGGAGCGTCCGGCGCCGGCGCTGTCGGGCGGCCAGCAGCAGCGCGTCGCGATCGCCCGCGCCCTCGTCTTCGAGCCCAAGGTTCTGCTGCTCGACGAACCCTTGAGCAATCTCGACGCGCGGCTGCGCACCCAGATGGGCGATGATTTTCGCGCGCTCCAGCGTCGGCTGGGCATCACCAGCCTCTACGTCACGCATGATCAGGGCGAAGCCATGGCCTTGTCCGATCGGGTCGTGCTCATGCATTCGGGCAAGATCCTGCAGACCGGCACCCCCGAGGAGATCTATCATCGCCCCCGAAATCCGCTCGCGGCCGCTTTTTTCGGGACGCCCAATCTGTTCGAGGCGCGCGTACGCGACTGCCGTTCGCTGGAGGCGGACGGCTTCTCGCTCGCCGTCGAGGGCAGCGGATGGACGGGACTTTGCCGCTCGGCGAGCGCCTTGGCGTCGGGTACCGTGGTGACCGTCATGGTGCGGCCAGAGCATATGCGCCTCGTCGAGGGCGAGGATGAGCCAGGATACATGAGCTGGTCGGGCAAGGTGGTGCAATCGATCTTTCGCGGCACGCATCGCTCGCTCCTGGTCGAGATGCAGGATGGCAGCAAGGTATCGGTCGAGGCGCCCACCATGTCGGAGGTGCGCCTCGGAAGCGCCGTCCGGCTGACGGCGCCAGACGCTGCCGCCTGGGCGATCCACGCCTAGGAGGCGCGACCCATGAGGGCGGCGGTTTTTCATGATGTGGGCCAGCCCCTCCATATCGAATCCGTGCCCGATCCTGTGCCGGGGCCTGGCGAGGTCGTCGTCAAGGTCGGCCGCTGCGGTATCTGCGCCAGCGACCTGCATATGAGCCGAGACCCCGCTTATGTTCGGGCGGGCGGCGTCGTCATGGGGCATGAATTTGCCGGAGAGGTCGTTGCCCGGCATCCGGACGTGGCCGAGCTCATGCTCGGCGACCGGATCGCCCTCATGCCGATCACGGGATGCGGCCGATGCGCCGGCTGCCTCGCCGGCGAGCCGGCCTATTGCCGCGCTCGCGTGCTCGAGGCCGGCGGTTATGCGCAATATGCACTTGCCCGGGCGCGCGAAGCGAAGCGCCTCCCGGCGAACCTCACCATGCAGGATGGCGCGCTCGCCGAGCCACTGGCGGTCGCTCGTCACGGTCTGCGTCTGAGCAGGATGAACGCCGGGATGCGCATTTTGGTGATGGGAGCAGGGCCCATCGGCCTTTCGACCGCGTTCTGGGCGCGCCTCGAAGCGGCCGGGCCGATTGCCGTTCTCGCGAGGTCCGCCCGTCATGGATCGCTCGCGAGCCTCATGGGGGCGACGGCATTCGTCGAAGCCGCGCGGCTCGAGACGCTGGAGGATAAGCTGGGCGGCCCTCCCGAAATCATCTTTGAATGCACCGGCCAGCCCGGCATGATCGATGAGGCCATGTCGCGGATCGCGCGCGGCGGCACCATCGTCGTCCTCGGCATCTGCTGGGAGCCGGACCGCATCCATCCGCTCCAGGGAATCCGGCAGGAATGCCGGCTGCAATTCTCCGCCTATTTCACGCTCGCGGATTTCGAGGCGGCTGTCGCGGTGCTGGCCTCAGGACAGCTCGCGCCGCGCGCCATGGTCACACGGACGATCTCGCTCGAAGAGCTGCCGGGCATGTTCGAGGAGCTGCGCGGCCCGACACCTCATTGCAAGGTGATGGTCGATCCTTGGAGCGGTCTCTAAAAGCATTTTTCGGCGAAGCGGTCTCCGGTTCGCCGCAGAAAATGCGGCAAATAAAAGAATTAGGACTTGGCGGTTCGACTCAATCAGACCGGGAAGACGCTAGCCTTCGCGTTTCGGCAAAACTGACTTTGCGCAATCGCCCATTGTTCGCAAGGTGGCGGGTCTCTAGTCTGACCCGGCGAGCCGATCACCGGGAAGACGGTCAGGCTCAGGGAGGATGGCGTTGGACGCTGGACTGACGGTTCGGCCGAACATCTTGGCGCGCAACCGGCCGGTGGAGATCGGGGCGCTGCGCCGCAGGGCCGAGCGTCTCAGGCTCGAGGTGCTGGACCTCATCGAGATCCCGCGGCTCGGCCATTATTCGAGCACCATGTCCTGCGTCGAGCTGCTCACCGTCCTCTATTTGCATACGCTGCGCCTTGCCCCGAGCGATCCGCACTGGGCCGACCGCGACCGGTTCCTGCTCGGCAAGGGGCATGTCGCGGTCGGGCTTTGGCCGCTCCTGGCCGAGCTCGGCTATTTCCCGGCCGAATGGCTCGCCCGCTTCGGCAAGCTCGGCAGTCCGCTGACCGACCATCCGGATATGCGCCGCGCTCCGGGCGCCGATTTCAGCGCCGGCTCGCTCGGCCACAACCTGTCGGTCGGCGTCGGCATGAGCCTCGCCGCGCGCGTCAGGCGCCAGGACTATCGCTGCTTCGTGCTTCTCGGCGACGGCGAGATCCATGAAGGACAGGTCTGGGAAGCCGCCATGGCGGCCTCCCATTACGGCCTCGGCAATCTCGTCGCCATCATCGACGCCAACGGCTCTTCGGGCGATGGGCCGACATCGAAGGTCATGAACATCGAGCCGCTCGCCGGCAGATTCCAGGCTTTCGGCTGGCGCGCCGTGGAGATCGACGGCCACGACGTTGACGCGATCGTTGGGGCGCTCGATGCGCTGCCCAAGCCGGAGAGCCAAATGCCGACTTGCGTCATCGCCCGCACGCTGAAAGGCAAGGGCGTCTCCTTCATGGAGGCGGCGCCGCGCGATTGGCATCTCGGCCATGTGCCCGAGGATCTCCTGGCGCTTGCCCGGCGCGAGATCGCGGAACGGCTCTCGTGACGCAGATGCAGGATCCCTTCGCGAATGCCGGCCGCGGGTCCCGCAAACCGCATGTGGCGAGCCTCGAGCTCGCCGAGCTCGCGAGGCTCCGCGACGACATCTTGCTGCTGGCGGCCGATCTCGGCAGGGGGCCGCTGGGGGCCGCCTTCATCGCGGCCCATCCCGAGCGCTTCCACGATTTCGGCATCGCCGAGGCGAACAGCCTGTCGGTCGCCGCCGGCCTCGCCGCCTGCGGCTTCAAGCCCTATGTGATCGCCATGAGCTGCTTCAGCGCCATGAAATGCGCCGAGCAGATCCGCAACGATCTCGCCTTCCCGATGATGCCGGTGCGCATCCTGTCCTCGCTGCCGGGTCTCGCGCTCGCTTATTTCGGCACCAGCCACCACGCGGTCGAGGACATCGCGATCGCGCGCTCCATCACCAATCTGACGCTGGTCGCGCCCTCGGACGCGCAGACCACGCGCGCTTTGCTGCGCTCGACCATCGATGATCCTGGCCCCGTCTATTTCCGCCTGATGCAGGGCAGCGAGGCCGATCTCTATCCTGAGCCCCCCGCGATCGAGCGTGGGCGCTTCTTGCGTCTGCGCGAGGGCCGGCATCTCACCATGATCGCGACGGGCCTCGGAACGCAGATCGCCGCCGGCGCCGCCGAGATGCTGGCCCGCGACGGCGTCGAGGCCGCCATCCTCGACGCGGTCTATCTCAAGCCGTTCGACGAAGCCGCGGTGGTCGCCGCCGCCAGGGCGACCGGGCATATCCTGTGCATCGAGGAACATGGCGTCATCGGAGGCCTCGGAAGCGCGGTGGCGGAGGTCCTGGCGCGGCATGCGCTGCCGGTCCGCATCCTGCTTCACGGGCTGCCGGACACGGACCTCGAGGTCTCGACCCCCGCGGAACTCTATGAGCTCTATGGGCTGACGCCGCAGGGCGTCGCCGCCAAGGCTCGCGAGCTCGTCGGGGCGCCGGCCGGAGAGGGGCATGTCCACCGCGGCTGAACCGACCGGGCATTTCTACAGCCCCGCTCGCCCCGGCTTCTCCGGCATGCAGCGCCTGTTCGGGCCGGCCTTCATCCGCATGGCGAGCGTGACGCTGCTCATCCTCTTCCTCGCATTCCTGTCCGTCTATCCGCTGTCGATGCTGGTCTATGGCAGCCTCCACACCACGCCGCCCGGCATGGCGGGCACCTTCAATCTCGACGGTTATCGCGCGGTCCTCGACAGCCATAACCTGCTCGTCCTCCTCAACACGGCGGGCATTGCGCTCGCCGTGACCGTTCCCTCGATCGGGCTCGCCGTCCTGCTCGGCTGGATCGTCGCCAGGACCGACACGCCCTGGCGCGGCAAGCTCGAGGTGCTGATCACGCTGCCCTTCTTCGTGCCGCCGATCCTGACCGCGATGGCCTGGGGCATGCTCGCCAACCCGCAGGTCGGCGTGATCAATCTCGCCTGGCGCTGGCTGACGGGCTCGCAATCGGCGCTCTTCAACGTCTATTCCTATGGCGGCATCGTCTGGCACATGATGCAGTATTCCGTGCCGTTCCTGTTCCTGTTCACCGTGGAGGCCTTCCGGGCGATGGATCCGGCCCTCGAGGAATCGAGCCGGATGTGCGGCGCCTCGCGGCTCGCGACCTTCGGCAGGATCACGCTCGCGCTCATGCTGCCGGTCATCACCTCCTCCTTCGTGCTGAGCTTCATCCGCGGCATCGAGGCCTTCGAGACCCCGCTGTTCTTCGGGACGCCGGCGGGCATCAAGGTCATCACCACGGAGATCTACGATTCCATCAATCAGCGGGCGACCCCGGAATACCAGAGCGCCACGGCGCTCAGCTTCACCATCATGATGCTGATGTTCATTCTCGTCTTCATGCAATGGCGCATCCTGCGCGGACGCAGCTTCCAGACAGTCACCGGCAAGGGCTACGCGCCGAACGTCATGAAGCTCGGCGCTTGGCGCTGGGCGACGCTCGCTTTCTGCCTCGCTTTGTTCTTCGTCTCAGTGCTCTTGCCGATCGGCCAGCTGTTCCTCGGCTCGATTTTCCAATTCTTCGGCTTTTACGAAATCGATATGCTGACGCTCGATCACTATCGCAACGTCTTGCGCAACGGCCAGATCTGGCGGGCATTCCTGAATACGATGTTTCTCGGCCTTTCCGGCGCGACGGCCACCATGGTGCTCGGCAGCGTCGTCGCCTATATCGGCGTGCGCACGCGCTGGCGCGTCGCCCGCATCGTCGATGCGCTCGCCTGGCTGCCCTGGATGATGCCGGGCATCGTGCTCGCCATCGGCTTCCTCTGGGGCTTTGCCCAGTTGCCGAGCGCCTTGCCGATCTACGGCACGCTGTGGGCGCTGTTCCTCGCCTATATGTCGCTCGGCACGCCGGTCTCGGTGCGGGTCATGTCGGGCGCCTATGCGCAATTGTCGTTCGATCTCGAGGAATGCTCGCGTGTGCATGGCGCAAGTTGGTGGCAAACGCTGTGGCGGATCCTGATCGCGCTTTGCTGGCCCTCCTTCGCGGTCGGCTGGGTGCTGACCTTCTTCGGCATCATCCGCGAACTATCGGCCTCCATCATGCTTTATTCGGCGGGTTCGGAGGTGCTGTCGGTCGTGCTGCTCAAGCTCTGGACGAACGGAGCGGCCGAGGAAGTGAGCGTCATCGGCTTGATGATGATCCTGCTCGTCGTCTTCTTCAGATGGGTGCAGCTCACAGTGATCAAGAAGCGGATCAGCACGCTGTGAAGATGCCAAAGCCGATTGCCGACTGCTGAGCCGCGGCGCGCCGTTACGGAGAGCCACACCATGCGCAAGATCGCCATCGTCGAATGGGGAGAGCCCTTGCAGGCGCTCGAGGCGCCGACACCAGCGCCGAGCGGCAGCGAGGTCCTGGTCCGCGTCGAGGCCTGCGGGGTTTGCCATTCGGACGTGCATATCTGGGACGGCTATTTCGACCTCGGCGCGAAGGGCCGCCTGCGGCTGGCGGATCGCGGCACCAAGCTTCCCTTCACGCCCGGCCACGAGATCGTGGGACGCGTCGCGGCGCTCGGTCCCGACGCCGAGGGAGTGGCGATCGGGAAGAGCTACATCGTCTATCCCTGGATCGGCTGCGGGCAATGCGCTGCATGCCGCGGCGGCAAGGAATTGCTGTGTCCCCTGAACCGCGCGCTCGGGGTGCGTTGCGATGGTGGCTTCGGCGATCATGTGATCGTCCCGCATCCGCGCTATCTCGTCCCTTATGACGGCATTCAGCGCGATCTCGCCTGCACCTATGCGTGCTCGGGCATCACCGCCTTCAGTGCCCTGAAGAAGGCCTTGCCGCTCGCGGCCGAGGACTGGGTCTGCGTCATCGGCGCCGGCGGCGTCGGCGCGAGCGCGCTGCAAATGGCGGCGGCTGTCACCTCGGCCAAGGTCCTGGTCGCCGACATCGACGCCGCCAAACGGGAATACGCGCTCGGCGCGGGCGCCGCCGCCGTCGTCGACAATGGCGCAGCGGGCGCCGTCAAGCAGGTGATGACCTTGACCAATGGCGGCGCTGCCGCCGTCATCGATTTCGTGGGCTCTGGCGCCACCTTGCAATTCGCAATGGATGCGGCGCGCCGGGGCGGCAAGGTGGTCGTGGTCGGCCTGTTCGGCGGCGCGGCGACCATCGCGCCTATCCTCTTCCCCAACAAGCTGCTGACCGTGCAGGGATCCTATGTGGGCACGCTCGAGGATCTGAAGGAGCTGATCGGCCTCGTCCAGGCCGGCAGGATCGCGCCCATCCCGATCGAGACGCGGCCGGCCGCCGACGCTTCCGCGGTCCTCGCCGATCTCAAGAGCGGCGGCCGCATTCTCGGCCGCGTCGTGCTGACGCATGATGCGGCGTGACCGCGTCGGTTCCGAAAAGCGCAGACGAGGACAAGAAATGAGACTTTCCGGCAAGGTTGCCATCGTGACCGGGGCGGCCGGCAATATCGGCGCCGCCGTGACCCGGCTATTCGTCAAGGAGGGCGCCAAGCTCGCCCTCGTCGACCGCAACGGGAAGGCGGTCGATGAGCTCGCCCGCGAATTCGGGCCGGAGCGCGTGTTCGCCATCAAGGCGGACGTCATCCGCAGCGACGAGGTCGAGCGCTATGCCGTTGAGGCGCTGCGCCGCTTCGGACGCATCGACGCGTTCTTCAACAATGCCGGCATCGAAGGGCCGATCGAGCATCTCGACGCCTATCCGGAGGAGGGGTTCGAGATGGTGATGGCGGTCAACACCACCGGCGTCTATCTCGGCATGAAATATGTGCTGCCGCGCATGCAGGATGGGGGAAGCGTGATCATCACCTCCTCCGTGATGGGGCTGCGCGGCAGCGCGCGAGCGGTCGGCTATGCCGCCAGCAAGCATGCGGTGGTCGGCATCATGCGCTCGGCCGCGAAGGATGTCGCCAAGCGCCGTATCCGGGTGAACACCGTGCATCCGGGCATGGTGGACAGCGACATGCTGCGGCGGATCGAGGCCCAGATGGCCGCCAGGCACGGCTTCAACGATCCGACCCAGCACTACACCGCCACGATCCCGTTCGGCTGTTACGTGACGCCGCATCAGATCGCCCAGACGGTCTTGTTTCTGGCTTCCGACGAGAGCGAGCAGATCACCGGGCAGACCATCGCCATCGATGGGGGGTATCTGTTGTGATGTGACGGGCGTTCCCTTCGCCGTCATGGCCGTCGCGTCCCCTCTGCGTCATGGCCGAGCATCCCCCTCTCCACCATGACCGGGCCAAGCCCGGTCATGACGCGTTGGAGCTTGCCATCTCGATGAGCTCCAGCACCACGCCGTCGGGGTCGCGCGTATAGCAGGCGCGCCACCCCTTGCGCGGACCCGTCTCGATCAAGGTCGGCGCGTGGACCGGCGTGACGCCCATCGCGGCCGCCGCGTCGAGCGTGGCGTCGAGGTCATCGACCACGAAGGCGAGATGCAGGAAGCCGGGATCGCAAGGGCGCAGCCTCGAAGCCGCGCGCGCCCGACCCTTGCCGAAGCAGAGAAGCTCGATCGTGTGGCCCGGCGCCGTCACATAGGCGAGCTCGAGCTCGGGGTCGTCGATGCCGGTGACCTCCGCGATGAAGACCTGGTTCGGGGTGACTTTGTCGCTGACCTCGCAATGGAGGACCTCGCGATAGAAGGCCATCGAGCGGTCGAGATCGGAGACCGTGACCCCGGTATGGAAGGTCGAGCTGACGCGTGGGCTTGCGGTCATGTGTTAGCGCCGCCGCTCGCTTCTCCCCTTGTGGGAGAGGTGGGGCTCGCGGATAGAGGCCGCGAGCCGGGTGAGGGGGGCACCGCCACCCTCTCCGGAAAGGTGAACCCTGCCCTCACCCGACGCTTCCGCGCTGCGCGCTCCCGCGTCGACCTCTCCCACAAGGGGCCACAAGGGGAGAGGTGAAGGCCGGCGCTCTTCATCCGCCACAAGCACCGTTCACTTATAGATGCTCTTGGCGAGCGCGAGATTGGCGTCGAGATCGGCCGGCGACACCGTGCCCAGGAACTTCGTCGAGGCCAGCGCCTTCATATCCGGATCGACGCGATCGGCGATCCCTTGCCGGATCGGCACGATGGCATAGCTCGCAAGGATCGTCTGGCCCTCCTCGCTCAGCACATGGTTGATGAACAGGCGCCCGGCATTCGGATGGGGCGCGTTCTTGAGGATCGCCTGCTCGAACTGCACATAGGGGGCGCCTTCCTCGGGCGTGATGAGCTTCACGGGCAGCCCCTTGAGCCCGAGATAATTGGAATAGAGCTGCGGTATGCGCAACGGATATTCGCCTTGGGCGACGCGGCGCTCGTCGGCCCCGATGTCGCGGCTGAAGATGATGTTCTGCTCGGCGAGCTTGCGGTGGAAATCGGCCCCGTATTTCTGCAACAGCGCGCTGAACAGGATGATGCCGCCGCCGAGCGCCCGCATATCGTCGGACTGGATCTTGCCCTTCCATTTGGGGTCGGTGAGGTCGGCCCATTTCTTCGGCTCGTCCTCTGGTTTGATGAGCCTCGTATTGATCAGGATGCCGTAGCCGAACAGATAGACGGGCGCGC
This sequence comes from Hyphomicrobiales bacterium, assembly GCA_044445965.1. Taxonomy (GTDB): domain Bacteria; phylum Pseudomonadota; class Alphaproteobacteria; order Rhizobiales; family Beijerinckiaceae; genus GAS188. Next base: position 8,360 of record JBIOEJ010000070.1, on the reverse strand, counting down.
GATATTCGGTCGCCTGGAACTGCGGCAGGATGGCCTTTTCGTTCGGCAGGTCGCCATGCGGCTGCAGCACGCCTTCCTTCTCCTCGAGCGTCAGCGTCGCCGTGCCGTCCATGGTGATATCGCCCAGGAAGCGGCCTGAGGTCTGCTCGGTCCTGATGCGTTCGCGCAGCTCGCTCGCGCGCACATCGAGCAGGTCGACCTTGATGCCGTAGGTCTTCTCGAAACTGTCGATGAGCTTCGTCCAATAGGGAGCCCCGATCACCGAGACGTAGAGGCTGATATGGCCCTCCTTCTTCGCGGCCTCGACGACGCTGGCCCAGTCGGCGTTGGGTGTCGTTTGCGCTGCGGCCCGCAAGGGGGCGGCCGCGACAAAAGCCAAGGCGAGCGCGACTGCGGTCTTGGTCCAGCCCATCCGAATCTCCTCCCGATATGCTTGTCAGGTCCGGCCTTGCCGGTACCTCGCCATGTTCGACCAACTCGCGCATTTAGGCAACCGACGTCCGCACATCGGGAGCGCCTCGGACGGGCGCGCCTCTGCATTGAACCGAAGCGACGCAAGTCGCGACAGAAGAAGCGGAGGACAAAGCGATGACCATCAGACAGACGCTTCCCGTATGCGACGAATGCAGCGAGCAGGTCGTTCAATGCTTCCATGCCATCTTGGGCGGGAGGATCTACCGCCTGTGCAGCGAATCCTGCAGAAGCAGCTGCTGCGCCAAGCACGCGCTGCCTCGCCCCGAGGCTTCGACCGAAACCAGCCGGGCCCTCGCCGTCTACCGTGATCCCCCGCCCCGCATGCTGTGCGGAGCTTACGGGGATGAGTGGGGTGAGCTTTCCGACGGCCAATAAGAGAGGCCTAGTGTGATGAATTTGAAGTTCCTATCACATGGATGGCATTGCGCGCGGTAGGAACTTCAAATTCGAAAACCACGCTAGAAACAATAACTTGCTAGTGCAGCGCTTGAATCCGAAACTCGCCCCGCGCGTTGCTCCAATGTGATGCGAATTTCGGATTCGCTGCACTAGGCGCCAGCGCCCGGCGCCTGGAAACGCTTGCACATCATGGCACCGAGGCCGCAGCGCGCCCCGCCGAGCCTCGCCCGATGGACGGTCTTGCGCGCTTGGGGCTATAGGTCTCCAATAGCGCAGGCGAATTGGGAGGGTGCGTCCATGAAAGGTTCGAGCGTCTCTCACCTTCATGTCATAGGGGCGCTCATGGCATGGGCGCTCCTTTGGCCTGGAATCGGCCCTGCGAATGCCGAGACGGCTGCCTTCCCCGCGATCCCCGCGATACGGACGCAATTGACGATAGCTCCGACCGCGCCTGCACCCGCGCCCGCACGGCGGCCGGCTCCGCCGGTCGCGAGACCAGCTCCGGCTCCCGTACCTGCCCGGACCGCGCCCGTTCCGACGCCCGCGCCCCGTCCGCCCGCGACGCCGGCGCCCGATCAGGTGCTGAGGGACGCGAGTGAGCAGTTGCTCAAGCAAACCGGCGATCTCGGGAAGCAAGTCAGCGATTTGAGGGCGCAGACGGACAGCCTGACCGCGCAGGTCACCAGCCTCAACGGTGTCGTCAGCCAGCTGCAGAAGCAATTATCCGATACGGAGGGCCGCCTGAAGGAAGAAGTCGGTCGCGTCGCGGCAACCCCGTTCCAAGCTCTGGAGCTGAGCGGCGTGGTCGAGAAAGGCGTGAGCGCGAATATCGATCGTCTTTTTCAATCGCTGTGGCCGAACATCGCGGTTCCCACCGCGCTCTTCCTTATTCTTTGCGCGCTTTTCGGCACCATGATCGTGGGCGTTCCGGTGAGAGCGCTTCTCTATCGTGTGCCTCTTCGCGCGGCAGGAAGTCCGGCTCAAGACGAATAGAGGGCGCGCGACGCCGGGTAGGCGGGTCGCCAGGCGCTCGCTACAAGCTACAATGCTCGTCATCGAAGTCTGAAGGCGGCGTCACCTCGCCGATCGCGGTGACACGACCGGGGTGAGCGCGCCATGCTCGTCGTCTGGATCCTCGCCATGCTTGCGGGCGTCGCCCTCATCGTCTGGGGCGCCGAAGCGTTTGCCGAGCATCTTGGCGCGGCATCCTTGCGCTTGGGCGTGAGCGCCTTTGCCCTGGCGCTCTTGTTGGCCGGCGCCGAGCCCGAGGAGCTGGCGACCGTCGTGGTGGCGTCGCTGCGCGGTTCGCCGGGTATCGCGCTCGGCGACGTCATCGGCGCCAACATCGCGATCTGCCTCGTCGCTCTCGGCGTCGGCGCGGTGATCGCGCCGCTGCCGTTCCGGGCGCGCGTCATGCGCTACGCCACGCTCGGCCTGCCGCTCGGCGCGATCGCGGCGCGGATGGCCTGGAATGGCAGAGTGACACGGCTCGACGGCGCTGTGCTCGTCGGACTCTACATCGTCTATGTCGGCGCTATCTGGATGATCGAGCGGCGCCCGCCGGCGCTCGGCGAGGTGCACGAGCTGGAAGAGGTGGAACACGCGGCGGCCAACCCGGCCGTGCAGCGCCGCGTCGGTCGCGAGCTGCTCTTCGTGCTGGCCGGGGTCGCTGCGATGGCGGCCGGCGCCACCCTGCTCGTCGAGGCGGTCCAGCGCATCACGCGCGTCGAGTCCACGCAGACCACACTCGGTCTGACGCTGGTCGGGTTCGCCACTGCTTTCGAGCTGGTCGTGCTCGCCTGGTCGGCGGCGCGCCGCGGCGCTTCCGAGGCGGTCGTCGCCGGCGTCGTCGGCTCGTTCGCCTATAACGTCACGATGACCCTTGGTGCCGGCGCGCTCGCCCGGCCGCTGACGATCGTGGATGCGGGCAGCTTGCACCTTCCCTGGCTTGCCATGCTGGCAGCGCTCTGCCTCGTCGTTCTGCTGGCCGCGCCGAAGCGGCAGCTCGGCCTGGCGACCGGGATCGTGCTGCTGGCTGCCTATCCGGTATTCGTGCTGGCTGTCATCTTCGTTTGAGCGCACAACTGCCGCTGGTGGAGGCAGACAATCAAGCGCCTTGTCCGTTGCCGCTGGCCGGAAACGCGATGGTGATCTTCAGCCCCGGCTTGTTGTCTTCGACGCAGACCCGGCCGCCGTGAAGATCGACCACCGCGGCTACGAGGCTCAGGCCAAGGCCGCTTCCCGGCGTGGCGCGGGCATGATCGGCGCGGTAGAAGCGCTCCAGGATGCGGTCCTTTTCGTCCGATGGAACGCCAGGCCCATCGTCGGCCACGATCAGGCCGACCGAATGCTTGGCACGAAAGCCGATGATTTCAATCGAGGTTCCGGCAGGCGTGTGCCGCATGGCGTTGTCGACGAGATTGGCGACCATCTGCGTCAGGAGCTCCTTGTCTCCACGCATCGGAAGCGCTTGTGACAGCGCCGATCGAAGCGATTTTCCTTCATCGACGGCGGCCGGTTGAAATGCCTCGGCGACATCGAGCGCGATGGATGCCAGATTCACCTGCTTGAAACCGCCCCGCCTTGCTTTCGTTTCGATCTGACCGATCCGGAGCAGCGCATTGAACGTAGTCAAAATCCCCTCGATCTCGCCGATCGCGTCGTCGATCGCCGCTTCATAGTCGCCACTGTGCCGGGCGTGCCTTCTGGCGTTTTCCAGCCCCCGCAGCATCTTGGCGAGCGGCGAACGCAGATCATGGGCGATATCGTTGCTGACCTGCTTGTTGGCCTCGATCAGGGATTCGATGCGGTCGAGCATCTGATTGAAGATGCGGGCCAGGCGACCGAGGTCGTCATTCGGGGCGGTTTCCGGAATTCGCTGTCGAAGGTCGCCGCCGATTATGGCTTGGGCCGTCCGCGTCATCGCATCGATGCGCCGCAGAAAGCTGGCGCTCAGCAGCAGGCCCCCGCCGATCCCGAGAATGAGCGTGGCGGCCAGCGCCCAGCCGAAAGCGACGAGCACGGCGCGCGTCGCTCCCTGAATGCTGTCGAGATCGTTGCCGACCAATAATCGCGATCCATCGGCGAGCTTGGTGAGCAATACGCGCACGACCTCGGCGCCTTGATCGTCCTTCGAATCGGTATCTCGCGCCGTGATCTCGGCCCATCCGGAAGAATTGCGGATGTCGGCGTCGGACACGAATGGAAGGCTGCCGCTCAAATAGCGTCCGCTTGCATCGTCAAGCCGATATTGGAAGGTCGTGACGGCGCCGCTGCGCTTCACGATCGTCGATCGGAGATGGTCGAGTCCGTTCGACTGGAATTCCTGGATCAACAGTCCCGTTTCCTCCAGGATCCGCTCATCCAGCTCCTGCAGGAGGGCATGACGAACCGAGACATAGACCACGGCCCCGAGCAGCAGGACCGATATGAAGAAGATCGCGAGATAGCTGAGCGCCAGACGAAAGCCGGCGGTGCCGAAAAGCCTAGACAGGGGCACGCATCGAATATCCTGCGCCGCGCACGGTGTGAATGAGCTCGACCGATTGCCCGCGGTCGATCTTCGCCCGCAACCGGCTGATATGCGTCTCGACGATATTGGTCTTGGGATCGAAATGAAACTGCCAGACCTGCTCAAGCAACATGGTTCGCGTCACCACGCGGCCCTCGTTCCGCATCAGGTATTCGAGAAGCTGGAATTCGCGAGGCTGCAAATCGATCGTCTGGCCGCGGCGCTTCACCACCCGCCGGATCAGATCCATCTCGAGATCCAGGACCGTCAATACCGTTTGTTCGGCGGTCAACGGAGGCCGGCGCGCCAGGGCGGTCAGCCTGGCGGTCAATTCGGAGAACGCGAAAGGCTTGACGAGGTAGTCGTCTCCTCCGGCCTCCAGCCCCTCCACACGGTCATCGATGCCGGACACATTGGTGAGGAAGAGAACGGGTGTCTTGATGCCCGCGCTGCGCAACGTCTTGACGAGCGCGAGACCGTCCAAGCCGGGCAACATGCGGTCGAGGACGAGCACCTCGTAGGGTTCTCCCGCGGCCAGGAGCAGCCCGTCCCGGCCGTTCGACGCGTGATCGACGGTGTGGCCGAGCTCCTCCAGGCCCTGCTGAACGTAGAGCGCCGTTTCCCGATCGTCTTCCACGATGAGAACTTTCATGACCGTCGGCTTGCCACCTCGCCGAGAGGCAGTTCTCGCCTGCCTGCCCAGAACATGCGTGAGAAGATAGCGCTTCCGCAGAAATGATGCACGATGGCCAAGGTCGCATGCCCGATGAGATAGGCCCACATGAGCTTTGCCGTCATCTTATGCAGGCCGAGCACCGTTCTTCCCAAAGCTGTGCCTTCGAAGATCAGGTAGTACAAGGTGCCGCTGGCGGCCATGAAGGTCAGCGTGAGCAGGCCTAGCCCATGGATGGCGCTGGCAAAGGCGCCGTGCTCATCGTCCAGCAATCGGCCACCCCTTATTGCCCGGGCCTGCCGGCCACAGTCCTCGAGAAAAGCCTGGCGACCGCGCGTCGTAAACCAGGGCACCAGCGCCGTCAGCCGCGTCTCGCCCTGCCGGATCGCCGCCCATAGCCAAAACAGCGCGACAATGACGAAACCCGACATTCCGGCCCATATGTGGAGACTATAGGCGAGGTCCGGCGATTCACCCGGGAGGGGCTTTTGCATGAAATTGCTGCCGACCAACTGGTTGATCACGATCGCGAGCAAGAGAAGATGCAGGATCCGCGTAAGGTTTGATCGTGGCTGCGTCATGTGGATAAGACCTGATGATGCCGGTTCGTGTCGAGCCCGGAAGCGCCGGGCGGCTTGCTCAATTCGCGTATGCGTCATGGCAGGACCGGCAGTTTCCCGCGACTTTCGGATAACCCAGTCGGAAGGCGTCGCGCGAGCTCGTGGACGCCATCGCGGACCGTGCATCGGTCGCGAGTTCCTCGAAACGTGCCTTGATGTCCCGCGCTTGGGACGTTGTTCCCGACAAACGAGCGGCGATGTCGGCGCCGTCGGCGATATAGGCATTCAGGATCGCTCGGGCAGCGGTTTCGTCGTAGGGGAGTTTCCCGCCGATCAGAGCTGACGCGACACGGTTCTGGCCTTTCCAAGCTCTCATGACGGATTTGACGCTCACCGCGTCCGCGACCGCCCCCGAAGCGACCAAGAGCATCGCGATCGCCAATGGGAAGCGCGTCACACGTCTGATCGTTGCCATGTCATCACCGCTAGCCGAGGAGGTCTCCCGTCTAGCGGGCGCTTGGTGAGGGGCATTTTGCCGCGACTATACGGATTTGTCGGAATTCGCGCATTCGCTGCCTGAGATGGTTCGGGCGGGCAGCCAAAGTGAGTCGATCGCGACGGGAGAAATGGGTCCTCGATGCCTTCTGCCTTCAAGGATCGGACGCTGCGCGCCCTTCCCTCTCCAGCGAGGGGCCCGCGAGGGCAGAGGATAAGCACGAGGTCCGGTCCGATTCTATCGGAGCGGGAAAGGCGTTAGCCTATCGCGCTCGTTATGTCTCAGGACAGGAAAATGAAAAGAACGCAAGTCGCGATCATAGGCGCTGGAGCCGCGGGCTTGATGGCCGGCCGTGGGCTCGCGAGAGCGGGCAAGGAGGTGACGATTCTTGAAGCGAGGGATCGCCTGGGCGGACGCATATACCCTCTCGAGGCAAGAGAATTCGGCTACCCCGCTCAAGGCGGAGCGGAATTCGTTCACGGCGCGGCTCCGGTTACGCATTCCCTCGCGCGGGAAGCCGGACTTACTCTCGTGCCGCGGGAAGGAGAGGCGTGGAATGCACGAGGCGGCGAGTTGCGTCGGAACGCCGGCCCCCTGCCGCAGATGGAATTATTACAAGCGAAGTTGAATGAATTGGAAGAGGACATGCCCATCGCGAGGTTTTTGGATGCTCATTTCAACGAAGATACGTACGCTATGCTGCGGAGTGCGGTCGTCCGGATGGTGGAAGGCTATGATGCCGCCGATCCGCTCCTTGCCAGTACGCTTGCCCTTAGAGACGAGTGGATGAGCGGACTGCGCGGCGAACAAATGAAAATCAAGGAAGGATATGGGGCGCTCATCGCCTTTCTGGCGTCTGAATGCGAAACGTACGGCGCCGAGATACGGATGAATACTGAAGTTGTGACCGTAGATATCGGAAATGGTAGTGGAAAGGTGATTTGCCGCCGCGGAAACATGCTTGAAGCTGAAAAGGTTCTCGTGACGATTCCGCTGCCGCTTTTGTCCCGAGTTGTCTTTCTGCCTGAGTTGCGGAAGAAAATGGAAGCCGCTCGAACTATCGGGTTCGGTGGAGTGATAAAGCTGCTTCTGAGGTTCAAGTCCAGGTGGTGGCTGGGCGCGCGCGGACAAGATCTCGGCAAGATGTTCATGCTCTTTTCAGACGAGGCGATTCCCACTTGGTGGACGCAATATCCGGAACCCTATCCCGTCTTGACCGGCTGGTTGTCCGGACCGAAGGTCGAGAGCTACATCAATGCGACTTCGGAAGAAATGCTCGATGTCGGGCTTTCGTCGCTTTCGAACATGCTGAGCGTCAGTAAGAATGAATTACGCCGAATGTTGGTTACGTCGAAGATAATCGACTGGTCGGCGGATCCATATGCCCGCGGTGCTTATAGTTACGTGACCCCCGCGACGCCCGCGGCGAGGGCGCAGCTATTGAAGCCCGTGAACGGCGTCTTGTTTTGTGCCGGAGAAGCATTGTACGCAGGAAAGGAATTTGCGACCGTCGAGGCGGCCCTGGTCAGTGGCGCGGACGCGGCCGAAGGCATTTTGACGATCTGGCCGACCGCTGCGTCGCGGCAGGGGCGGTGACCCCGACCGTTGCGGCGAGTCGGGCCACGTGCAAGTAAAGCTTGCTGGTACCCGCAATCGGAGAAGTTCGTTACGGGATCGTGATGCGCCCATCCGCATGCTCTTCGTATTGGGGCAGGTCGTCGGTGATCGTGAACCACCGCGCCTTGGAGCCGACGAAGATGTGCTTGGTCGGGCGGATAGTCGGATCGTCGACGAGCGTCCCCATGGCGACGTGGACGAAAGCGCCATCGCGGACGACCGAATAGAGGAGCGAGCCGCACAGCTTGCAGCGCGTGTCGTTGCCGTTTTCGTCGCCAAGGATCATGAGGTTGTCCTCGCCCTTGGCGATGCTGAGCTTGTGGCGCTCGATGCCCGCGAACGGCTTGAAGGCCGAACCCGTCGTCCGCCGGCAGTTCGAGCAGTGGCAGTTCGCAGCGTAGACGAATGCGTCCGCCACCGCGTAATTGACCGCGCCGCATAGGCACTTTCCGGCTAGCCTGCGCCCGCCTGCTTTCTCCTGGTATGTCACTGGCCGCGCCTGCCGCTTCATTCGAATGGGGCTTGAGCGCGCCATTCACGTGCCTGAGTGAGCGTCGTGGTCGAGCTTCGGATACCAGTTCCGGCCCCGCCCTTCGGGCGTGCCGGTCTCGTATACACATCTGACGCTGC
>JBIOEJ010000069.1:0-31067 GCA_044445965.1 Hyphomicrobiales bacterium | reverse complement strand
GAAGCGCAGTCAGCCCCTTAGACCGCCTCTCCACCAAGCGACCGCACGCTACCCCGCCAACCACCCGGCGGGGCTCTTCTTTGCGAGACCCCATTGACGGGTCTTCACCGAAACGCGAATTTTGCGCCAGAAAGTAGCTAGCGCTGCGCGGAGGATGGATCACACCGGCCACGCCCCCTTCCTCAACCAAAGTGGCACTGGTCGACCGGAGCCCTCAGCACGGCTCGACCGGCGCGCCCCAGCCGCCGCCCTGCGCCGTGGTGATCCTGACGATATCGCCGGCCTGCAGCCTGACGCCGGAGACGAAGGCATGGACCTCGCGGCTTCCGTCCGTCCGGAAGATCTCGATCCGGTTCGTCGTGCCGGGTCTCCCGCCGGCGAGGCCCCAGACCGGCTCCTTGGCGCGGGTATAGCCGGCCGACAGCACGGTCTCGGTGCCCAGGATCTCGTATTCGGCCACCAGTCCGCGGCCGCCGCGGTGCAGCCCGTCACCGCCCGCCTCTTCGTTCAGCGCCAGCCGCCGGAAGAAGAAACCGTAGCGGGCCTCGGCGATTTCCACGGGGCAATTGAAGGTCTCTCCGTGGGCCGACGAATACATCGCGCTGTTGCCGTCGCGCGTCGCCGTCGCACCCCAGCCGCCCATCTGCGGTTCGACCATGGTGAAGCGGCGTCCGGTATGCGGGTGGCGTCCCGAGATCACGGTGCCGCAGATCGAGGCGAAGTGGCCGGCCGGGAACCGCTCGGGCGCCGCCGACGCAAGACCGTGCCACAGCATATCGGCGAGGCGGATGCGGACCTCGGAATAATAGCCGTGCGGGGCGGGCGCGACCGCCTCGAAGATCGAACCCGGCCGCGTCAGCATCCTGAGCGGCCGATAAGAACCGGCGTTGGACACGGTGTCGGGAGCCGTCGCCATCTTGAAGATCAGCTGCGCCGCGACCAGCGCGCCGTCGCGGCTGGTGTTGAAGGGCAGATCGCGCTGATCCGGCGCGTCGCGCAGGTCGACGGTAAAGCTGTCATCGGCGATGTCGATGCTGCCGCGCCAGATGGCGCCGTCGTCCATGCGCTGTTGCAGCGGAAAATGCCCCTTCGGCAATCGCTTGAGACCGTTGCGTGCCTGGCGCTCGGCATAGTCGAAATAATCGACCAGGGCGGCCGCGAAGGTTACGTGACCATAGGTCTCGACCAGCCTGACGATGCGGTCATGCCCCTTGCGCAGGCTGGCGATCGCCGCCCACAGATCGCCGCGCAGGAAATCCGGCAGCCGGCTGTTCGCCGTCATGATCGCCAAGACTTGGTCGACCGGACGGCCGGCGTCGATGAGCTTGATCGCCGGCAGGCGCAGTCCCTCCGCGTAGATGTCATGCGCGTCGACCGCCATCGATCCCGGAACCGAACCGCCGACATCGCTCCAATGCCCGATATTGGCGGTCCAGGCGACGAGGCGGTCGCCAGCGAACACCGGCATGGCCAGCACGGCATCGTTCAGATGCGTCACGCCGCCGTAATAGGGATCGTTGGTGATGAAGATGTCGCCTGGCCGGATGGTCTCGGCCGGGATCAGCTCGAGCAGCCGTTTGACCGCCTTGTCGAGCACGCCGATGAAGCCCGGAATTCCCGCGCCGGAGCTGACCATGTTGCCGTCGGCATCCGTGATGCCGGTGCCGACATCGAGCACCTCGTAGATGATCGGGCTCATCGCCGTGCGCCGGAAGACGGCGAACATCTCGTCCGCGACGGCGCCGAGCGCCTGCTGGATGACATCGAGGGTGAACGGATCGGCGGCGGCATCGCGCAGGGCGCCGCCGGCCGCGATCGCCTGCGTGTCGATATGCGTGTTGCCGTAGTCGTCGATCGTCACCTGGTGGCCGGGATGGACGACGATCGTGGTGCCGGTGTCCTCGATGACCGCGGGGCCGCGAAAGCCCATGCCGGGCTCGAGGCGGGCGGCATCGTAGATCGCTGCGACATGCCGGCCCTCGGCGGCGAAATCGACGGCGCGAGTTCCCTTGCGCGCGCCCTCCGACGTGGCGCCGGTGCGCGGCTGGGCTAAGAATTCCAGCTTGCCCACCGCCGCAGTGGCGATGAGGTGCAGGCCGACGATCTCGATTTGCGCGTCGAGACAGTAAGTGAATTCGCGCTCGTAGGCCTGATGGAACGCCGCGAGCAGGGCCGCGACGGTCTCGCCAGTGACCGGGCCCGCGGGCAGCGCCACCTCGACGGGGTGCTCCTGGTTCTGGTAGCGGCATTTGACCAGGGCGCGCAGCGCGGTCCGGTCTTCGCCGATGGCTTCCGCCTTGAATTGCGCGAGCGCATGCGCGGAGACCTCGCCGACCAGCGCGCCGAGACGCGCCGCGACATCGTCCATGTCGCTGCCGTCCGTCTCGATCAGACGCGTGACGAAATAGTCGCGCCTGAGATCCGACATCATCATGCCCCAGGCGGAAAACACCGCTGCGTCGCGCGGGATCACCACCTTGCGCACGCCGAGCTCCCTCGCGAGCGCTGCGGCATGCAGGCCGCCGCCGCCGCCGAACGCCACCAGCGTGAAGTCGCGGGGATCATGGCCGCGATTGATCGACACGAGCTTCAAGGCATTGATCATGTCGTTGTTGGCGATGCGGATGACGCCGCGCGCCGCCTCGATCGGGGTGACGCGGAGCTCGTCGGCCAAGCGTTGCAGCGCCGCATCCACCGCCGGCATATCGGCGGTCATGGCGCCGCCGCAGAAGAAGTCCTTGTTGATGCGGCCGAGCGCGAGATTGGCATCCGTGGTGGTGGCCGCCGTGCCGCCGCCGCCATAGGCGGCGGGTCCCGGCGATGCCCCCGCGGAGCGCGGCCCCACATGCAGCTTGCCCTCGCCGTCCACCCAGGCAATCGAGCCGCCACCGCTGCCGATCTCCACGAGGTCGACGACCGGCACCATGACCGGATAGCCGGCGGAGCGCTTGTCGCGCTCGATCCAGTAATCGGTCTTGATCTTCACCTCACCGTCTTCGATCAGCGAGCATTTCGCCGTGGTCCCGCCGATATCGAGCGCGAGCACATTCGGCTCGCCGATGAGCCGGCCGAGCTCTGCGGCGGCCCAGAAGCCGGAAGCAGGCCCGGATTCGACCATGGTGATCGGGATCGCCTTGGTCGCCGCCAGCGAATCGACGCCGCAATTGGACTGCATGACGTAGAGCGGGCCGCCGAACCCGCGGCTCAGCATGCCGTCATGCAGCCGCGCCAGATAGCGCTCGGCGATCGGCTGCACATAGGCCGACAGCACCGTGGTGCTGCTGCGTTCGTATTCGCGCCATTCGCGGGTGATCTGGTGCGAGGCGACCGCGCGAACCTCCGGCCAGAGCCTGGCGATGGCGGCGAGCACGGCACGCTCATGCGCCGGATTGGCATAGGCGTGCAGCAGGCACACGGCGATGGCGGCGACGCCGTCGCGGCGGAAGCGGTCGAGCATGGCGGGCAGGCCGGCGAGATCGACGGCTGAGGTCTCCTCGCCGCGATACGTCATCCGCCCCGCCACCTCGCCGCGCAGGTGCCGCGGCACGAAGCAGTCGGGCTTCTTGTAGTTGAGGTCGAAGAAGGCGGGCCGGTTGCCGCGCCCGATCTCGAGGATGTCGCGAAAGCCTTCGGTGGAGATCAGCGCGGTGCGCACGCCGCGGCCTTCCGTCAGGGCGTTGATCACCACGGTGGTGCCATGGGCGAACAGATCGAGGCGGGGAAGATCGACCTCGGCCTTGGCGAGCACATCGAAGATGCCGCGCTCGAAATCCGGCGGCGTCGAGTTGCCCTTGGCCGTGCGGATCGCCTGCCGCCCGCTCGCGCTGTCGGTCTCGAAATAGACGAGATCCGTGAACGTTCCCCCGACATCGGTGGCAACGCGGGCAATGCGGGTCATCGGTCGGTCTCCTGCGGGGCTTGCGGGGCCGCGGCACGGCGGCCGCCCATGATGCTAGAGATGAAGGCATGACAATCGAACGAGAGCGGCGCTAACGCGCCTCGTAAGCGATGAACCGAACGATCTTCCAGCTACCGTCCCGCTGCCTGCGGAACACGTCCATGCCGGGCTCCTGCGAGATGGTCGGCGCGGACGCGTCGCGCGGCGTCACGGTCAGCGTCCACACCAGCCGCACCACGGCGAGATCGCCCGACACCAGGATCTCCTTGATGTCGAGGGCGTAGCTGAACCGCCGCGTCGGATCGGCCAGCGAGCGGTGCAGCAAATCGCAGATCTCCCGGTAACCGCGTTCGGGAAACTCGCGATAGTCGTAGCGCAGTTCTTGGGCGAACAGGTCGCAGACCCGATCGGCGCGTCCGGCATTGAAGTCCGCCATCCAGCCGGTGAGCGCGCCACGGATCGCCCCCTTGGAGGGCGTGGACGGCAGCGCCATGGCGGTCCCGCAGAACATGGCGAGCAGCGCTCCGCATGCGCCAAGCCGACCTGCCACGCTCTTTCCACGGCGCTCGCCCAAAGCCACCATCCGACTTTCCCGGCCGCGTCACCTCGCCGGAAGCCCATTTAGGCGCCTTCCAAAGGGCGCACAAACTCATCGAACGGCGGGCGGAGCGGATGTTTGCATGAGCCGCGCTTCGCGTCGGTCTTCGTTTCGTCAGCCTCGACCACCGCCACGATGTCGGGAAGGAGAAAAGCGACCCGCGTCAGAGCCGAGGCATTTGACACGTAGAAAATGGCGACAGCGTTCCGAGGGCGAAATACCGGCTGAGTTCTTGAGGCACACCAAGCCTCCTGTGAAACTCAGCCGCGCATCTGGCCTTTGCGGTCGCCGGCCTACGGGGCGCGCGACTGCACATAGGCTCGAGCGGCGCTCCCGATCGGCGCAAGGACTTTCCGATCGTCCGGAACAACCTGGAGAGGCTTCGCCGACCGCCGTCCCCGGCGCGTGAACCAGCTGAGGTAAATGTAGATCACGGGCGTCGTATAGAGCGTCAACATTTGTGACAGCAGGAGGCCCCCGACAACGGCTATTCCAAGGGGGCGACGCAGCTCCGATCCCGCTCCGCTGCCGAGCGCCAGCGGCAAGCTGCCGAGCAGCGCCGCCATCGTGGTCATCATGATGGGGCGGAAGCGCAGCAGGCAGGCTTCGTAAATCGAGTCCCCGGGCGCCATGTTCCGGTTGCGCTCGCGGTCGAGCGCGAAATCGATCATCATGATCGCGTTCTTCTTGACGATACCCACCAAGAGGATCACCCCGATCAATGCGATCAGGGAAAAATCGTAGTGCAGCAGCATCAGCGCCAGGAAGGCGCCGACTCCGGCCGACGGCAATGTGGAGAGGATGGTGAGCGGATGGATGAAGCTCTCATAGAGAATGCCGAGAACGATGTAGACCGCGATGATTGCCGCCGCGATCAGATAGGGCTGGCTGGCGAGCGAGCTCTCGAACACCTTCGCCGATCCCTGATAGCGCGCGGTCAGCCTCGCGGGCTTGGCGACCCTCTGCTCCATGGCTCGGATCGCGGCGGTCGCATCGCCAAGCGAATGGCCAGGAGCAAGATTGAAGGACAGCGTGACTGACGGGAACTGATCCTGATGGTTGATGGTCAGGGGCGTCACCGAGCTCGTGTATCTCGCCAACACGGAAAGCGGCACCATCTGGCCCGCGACAGCCGAGCGCACGTAAAGCCGCTCGAGCGCCGAGGCATCCTCCTGGAAGCGCGGCTCGAGCTCGAGCACGACGTGGTGCTGATCGAGCTCGCCGAAGATGGTCGCGACCTGACGCTGGCCGAAAGCGTCGTAGAGCGTGTCGTCGACCGCTTGCGGCGTGATTCCCAGCCGACCCAGGGCGTCGCGGTCGATCTTGAGCGTCATGCGGGGCGCTGCGGCCTGTAGGTCACCGGTCGCATCCTGCAATTCCGGAAGGGCCGAGAGTTCCTTCAGGATGCGTGGGGCCCACGCGAATAGTTCCGCCACATCGGGATCCTGGAGCGTATATTGGTATTGGGTCTTGCTGACGCGCGCGCCGATCTGCACGTCCTGTCGCGCCTGGCCGAATAGGGCAATGCCCGGGACTTTCAGGGCCGCCTTGCGCAACCGCGCCAGCACCTGCGTGGCGCTCGCGTGCCGCTGGGCGAGAGGTTTGAGGTCGATCAGGATGCGGCCGGTATTGACCGTAGGCGTCGCGCCGACCCAGTAATAGGCGGTCTGCACGTCCGGGTCCGCGAGCACGATTTTCGCCAATTCCTTCTGGTGCTCGACCATGTCGGCATAGGAGATGTCCTGGGCCGCCTCGGTGGTGGCGAAGATGGTGCCGTTGTCCTGATCCGGAAAGAAACCCTTGGGAATGGCAATATAGAGATAGGCGGTGCCCGCGAGCGTGGCCGCGAACAGGACCATGATGACGAGCCTGTGCCGCAGCGCCCATCGCAGGCTGGCGGCATAGCCGCGCAAGGAGGAATTGAAGACGGCCTCCAGCGCCGCCGCCACCCGTCCCTGGCGCCGGCCGGGATCGGAAGGCTTCAGAAGCTGTCCGCACATCATCGGGGTCAAGGTGAGCGATACGCATCCCGAGACCAGGATCGCGAAGCTGGCCGTGACTGCGAATTCGCGGAACAGCCGCCCGATCAGGCCGCTCATCATCAGCAGCGGAATGAAGACGGAAACCAGCGAGAGCGTCATCGACAGGATGGTGAAGCCGATCTCGCGCGATCCGGCTAGCGCCGCTGCGAGCGGCTTCTCGCCGGCCTCGAGATGTCGTGTGATGTTTTCCACCATCACCACGGCATCGTCGATGATGAAGCCGACCGCGATGGTCAACGCCATCAGCGAGACGTTGTCGATCGTATAGCCGCAGACGAACATCACCCCGCAAGTGGCGAGCAGAGAGACCGGGATGGTCACGCTCGGGATGAGCGTCGCGCTTGCGCGGCGCAGAAAGAGGAAGACGACCAGAACGACAAGTGCGACGCTCAGCGCCAGCGTGGCCTGGACGCCGGAAACGGAAGCGCGGATCGTCTGGGTCCGGTCGCCGAGCACCTGCACCCTGATCGAGGACGGAAGCGCGAGTTGGAGCTCCGGCAAGGCATCCTTCACGAGTTGCACGGTCTGATTGATGTTGTAACCGGGCTGCTTGTGCACATCGATGATCACCGCCCGTTCGTCGCCGAGCCACGCCGCTTGCCGGATGTCCTCGACGCCGTCGATCGCCGTGCCGATGTCGCCGACCCTGACCGGAGCGCCCTTGTGATAGGCGATGATCACCGCGTTGAACGCGGATGCGTCCAACAATTGGTCCGTGGCATCGAGGGTCAGCGACTTCTTGGCGCCGTCGAGCGTGCCTTTCGGCGCGTTGACGGTCGCGGTTCCGATCGCGTCACGAACATCCTCGAGGCTCAGCCCCCTCGCCGCGAGCGCCATCGGATTGACCTGAACGCGGATCGCCGGCTTCTGCTGGCCGTGAAAATCGACCAGGCCGACACCCGTGAGGCGCGATATTTGCGGCGCCAGATAATTCTCCACGTAATCGTCGACTTTCGAGATCGGCAGGTCGTGGGAGGTCACCGCGATCGACATGAGCAGTGCGTCGGCCGGATTGGCCTTCTCGTAGGTCGGCGGGTCGGGCAGGCCCTTCGGAAGTTGGCCGCTCGCCGCATTGATCGCGGTCTGCACATCCTGCGCCGCCGCATCGAGGCTGCGCCCGAGCTCGAATTCGACCTGGATCGCGGTGCTCCCAAGCGACGAACTGGAGCTCATAGAGGTGACGCCCGAAATGAGCGCGAGCTGCCGCTCGAGCGGGGCAGCGATCGAGGTGGCCATCGTCTCGGCGCTGGCGCCTGGAAACTGGGCTCTGATCTGGATGGTCGGAACATCGACCTGCGGCACGCCGGCGATCGGCAGCGCGAAATAGGCCACGAGCCCGACGAGCGTGAGACCAGCTATTAGCAGGGTAGTGGCGGTCGGCCGGACGATGAATGGCGCGGAGATGTTCATTTTCCCTGCGAGTATGCCCCCAATTCGTTGGTTTGAGTGGGCTGCGGGACGATCTCGACCCTGGTTCCGGCTTCGATTCGATATTGGCCGTCCGTCGCCACCTGTTCACCGGATTGAACGCCGCTTTCGATGACAGCCACCTCGCCGTTGGCGAAGCTGACCTTGATCGGCTGCCGGCGAACGATATTCCCCTTGTCGATGACGAACGCATAGGTATCATCGGGTCCGCGTTGCATCGCGGCCAGCGGAATGGTCACGACGTTGCGACGCACTTGGAGCTGGAGACGGATTGTCACGAACTGCCCAGGCCAGAGGCTCTCGGCGGCATTCTCGAAAGTCGCCTTGTAGCGAATTGTGCCGGTGGCGACATTGACCTGATTGTCGATGACGGCGAGCTTGCCGACCGCCAATTCGCGGTCGTTGCGATCCTGGGCGATGACCGAAACGGCACCTGCTTTCATGCGATCGCGAATTTGCGCCACGGACTCGCTCGGCAAGTCGAACTCGACCGAGATCGGGCGCATCTGATTGATCATGACGATCCCGGACGTGCTGCCCGCCCTCACGATATTGCCGACGTCGATGAGCCGCGTTCCTGTCCGCCCTGAAATCGGCGAACGGATTTTGCAGTAGTTCAGTTGAACTTGCGCCGCCTCGATCGTCGCCTGATCTGCCGTCATGCTCGCTTCAAGCTGCGCGACCTGAGCTCGCGCCGTGTCGAGTTGCTGGACTGTGCCGGCACCAGTGCCCACCAGCCTCTGCGCCCGATCCAGGTCGAGCCGCGCATTGCCGAGTTGCGCTTGATCCTTGAGCTTGGCCGCCTGTGCCTGAGCCAACGCGGCTGCCAATGGTTGCGCATCGATTTCCACAAGGACATCACCCGCGCGCACTTCCTCGCCTTCCTGGAAGTTGATTTTGACGATCTCGCCGTCCACTCGGCTGGTCAGCAACACGCTGTTGAACGCACGTACCGTCCCCAGCCCGATAAGAAAAATCGGCACGTCGGCGCGACGGACCTCGGCTGCGACGACTGGAACGGCCGGCATGGTGCCCTGAGCCGCGGCGGTCTGCGACGCGCCGGGTAATGCCGCGTGCTCGTGCCAACCCCAAACGACGCCAACTGCGACAAGCAACAGAATCGAAATTGCTAGCCATTTTTGCATATTGGCGTCGGACTCAGGTCTGCTTTTCTTGGACTACGGATGACCGTTCCCGTGGACCCATATAAGGGCCGGAGCAGGGCGAAAGCCAGCTCCGCTCGCCAAGGGAGTTCGTGGTCTTCGTCGAACCATCGGGCTGCGGAAAGTCGACGCTCTTGGGCATCATCGGCGGCTCGAACGGGCAAGCGCCGATGCCCGGCGCACCATCCTCTTGCCGCCGGCATCCTCGAGCTCGATCCAGGCCGGGGCATGATCGCTCGCCTTCGGCCAGCCGCGAACCTCGCGGTCGACGCCCGAGGCGACGAGACGATCGGCAAGCGACGGACCGAGCAGCAGGTGGTCGATGCGAAGGCCCGCATCGCGCCCGAAGGCGTTCCGGAAATAGTCCCAGAAGGTGTAGATGCGTTCATCCGGACGCAGCGTGCGCAGCGCGTCGGTGAAGCCCTCCCCGAGGAGGCGCGCGAAGGCCTGCCCGACCTCCGGCCGGAACAGCGCATCGTCCACCCAGCGCTCGGGCTTGTAGACATCGAGCTCGGTCGGCATGACGTTGAAATCGCCGGCCAGGATGACCGGGGCGCCGCCGGCGACGAGGTCGGCGGCGTGCTTCCTCAGCCGCTCGAACCAGGCGAGCTTGTAGTCGAATTTCTCACCCGGCGCCGGATTGCCGTTCGGCAGATAGAGGCAGCCGACCAGCACGCCGCGGATCGCCGCCTCGATGTAGCGGCTTTGCCCATCGTCCGGATCGCCCGGCAGGCCGCGGCGCGTCTCGATCGGATCCTGGTGGCGAGCCAGGATGGCGACGCCGTTCCAGCTCTTCTGGCCGTGCCAGATCGCGCCGTAGCCCGCCTCGCGGAGCGGTCCTCGAGGAAACTTCTCCGACGGCGCCTTGAGCTCCTGAAGGCAGACGATGTCGGGCGCAGCCTCTTCGAGCCAGCGTAGCAGCACGGCGAGGCGGCCATTGATGCCGTTGACGTTGTAGGTCGCGATCTTCATGCGTGCCGATCATCCCGCTGCCGCTGTCCTTCGCCAGCGAAGCCTAAGGCGAGACGGGCCGCAATGGCAGGGCGCATGTCGCAAGGAGCGAACGCGTGCTAAATTTGGCGCCGGCGCGGCCTGTCGAGGAGGATGGAGCCGCGATTGAGAGGGCCTGCAAAACCGTATCAAGGCGAGGGAGGCATCATGGACCGCAGGGCATTCTTGAAGGGGGCGGGCGCCGCCGCCGCGACGACCGCGGGCCTTGCAACGCCCGCCATCTCGCAAGGCGCTGCGGCGCGCACGCTGCGCTTCGTGCCGCGGCAGGACCTCTCCAATTTCGATCCCGTCTGGACCACGGCCTATGTGGTGCGCAATGCTGGGGCGCTGGTCTTCGACATGCTGTATGGTGTCGACGACAAGCTCCAGCTGCAGCGCCAGATGGTCGAGGCCGAGGAAGTCTCGCCGGACGAGCTCACCTGGACGTTCCGCCTGCGGCCCGGGCTCAAATTCCATGACGGCGAGCCGGTGCTGGCCAAGGACGTGGTCGCCAGCATCAAGCGATGGTCGGCGCGCGACCCGATGGGCCTGATGATCAAGGCGGTCGAGAACGAGCTCGCAGCGGTCGATGACCGCAATTTCCGCTGGGCCTTGGGCAAGCCGTTTCCGAAGCTGCTGCTGGCGCTCGGCAAGAACGCGACGCCGTGCTGCTTCATCATGCCGGCGCGGATCGCCGCGACCGACCCGTTCAGGCAGATCACGGATTATGTCGGCTCTGGCCCGACGCGCTTCGTCAGGAACGAATGGGTGCCGGGCGCAAGGGCGGTGTTCGAGAGGTTCGCGGATTACGTGCCGCGGCAGGAACCCACGTCCTGGCTCGCCGGCGGCAAGCGGATGCTGGTCGACCGCGTCGAATGGATCGTGATGCCGGATGCGGCGACCGCCTCGGCCGCGCTGCAGAACGGCGAGGTGGATTGGTGGGAAACGCCGATCAGCGACGTGGTACCTGTGTTGCGGAGGAACCGCGACGTCATGGTCGATATCGCGGATCAGCTCGGCAATATCGGCATGGTCAGCCTGAACCACCTTTACGCCCCCTTCAAGGATGTGCGGGCGCGCCGCGCCATGCTGATGGCCATGAGCCAGGAAGACTATATGCGCGCCTATGTCGGGGATGACGCCAGGATGTGGAAGCCGCTGCCCGGTTTCTTCACGCCCGGCACGCCGCTCTATAACGAGGAAGGCGGCGACATCCTGAAGGGTCCGCGCAACCTCGACGCCGCGAAGAGGCTGCTGGCGGAGAGCGGCTATGCGGGCGAGCCCGTCACCTGCATGGCGGCGCAGGATTTCGCCTCCCACAAGGCGTTCGGTGACGTCACGGCGGACCTGCTCAGGCGGCTCGGCGTGAATCTCGATTTCGTCGCGGCCGACTGGGGCACCGTGATCGCGAGGCGAGCGCAGAAGTCCCCGCCCGGCCAGGGCGGCTGGCAGATGTTCCACACCACCTTATCGGGCACCGATTGCACCAACCCGGCCACCTACCCGCAGATCCGCGCCAATGGCGCCGGCGCCTGGTTCGGATGGCCGAGCATCCCGCAGGTCGAGGCCGAGGTCGCCGCCTGGTTCGAGGCGAAATCGCTCGACGAGGAGAAAGCCGCGGCGCGGCGCCTGAACAAGGCCGCGCTCGACAATGTGGTCGCCCTGCCGCTCGGCCTCTATCTGCAATACCAGGCTTGGCGGAGGACCGTTTCCGGAATCGTGCAGGGCCCGCTGCCTTTCTTCTGGGGGGTCGGCAAGACAAGGTGATTGTCCCCGCGCCTCCAGCGCTGATAGTCTTGGCGACATGGCCAGCCTCGTCCTCAAGAACATTATCAAGGAATACGGTGCCGTCCGCATCATACACGGGATCGATCTCGACATCAGGGACGGCGAATTCGTGGTCTTCGTCGGACCGTCGGGCTGCGGAAAGTCCACGCTCCTGCGCATCATCGCCGGGCTGGAGCGGGCGACGACCGGCGACGTGGTGATCGACGGCGAGCGCGTCAACGACCGCAATGCCGCGGCTCGCGGCCTCGCCATGGTGTTCCAGTCCTATGCGCTCTACCCGCATATGAGCGTCTATCAGAACCTGTCCTTCGGGCTCGAGAATTCCAGGATGGCGCGCGCCGAAGTCGAGGCGCGGGTGCTGCGAGCCGCCCGCATGCTGCAGATCGAGGAGCTTCTTACCCGCAAGCCGCGCCAGCTCTCGGGCGGACAGCGCCAACGCGTGGCGATCGGGCGCGCCATCACCCGCGAGCCCAAGATATTCCTGTTCGACGAGCCGCTCTCCAATCTCGACGCGGAGCTGCGCGTGCAGATGCGCGTCGAGCTGTCTGGCCTGCACGAGGCGATCGGCAACACCATGATCTACGTCACGCATGACCAGGTCGAGGCCATGACCATGGCCGACAAGATCGTGGTGCTGCGGGCTGGGCGTGTCGAGCAGACCGGCACGCCGCTCGATCTCTACAACCGTCCCGCCAACAAATTCGTCGCCGGCTTCATCGGCTCGCCGCGCATGAATTTCGTGAGCGGGCGGGTGCTGGCGGTCACGGACGATGTCGCCTCGGTCGCGGTCGAGGGCGGCAGGGAGATCAGCGTCAAGGTGTCGTCTGGCGCCGCGAGAGCGGGCGAGAGCGTGAGCGTCGGCATCCGGCCCGAGCATCTCGGCGCGCGCCAGGATGGAGCCTGGCCGATCACGGTCCAGGCGGTCGAGCAGCTCGGCGGGGTGAGCTATGTGCATGGCCGCCTGCCGTCCGGCGAGCGCCTGGTCATCGCCGAGCCGGGCCAGAGCACGCTGCGCGCCGGCGATGCCGTCAAGGCCCAGGCAAACGGGGCGATCCACCTGTTCAAGGCGGATGGCGCGGGGGAGGCATCGCTGGCGCCGGGGTGAAGCGCTCACCTTTCTCCCGCCCTTGACGCTGCGACGGCGGAGCCCGACAACCGCCAGGAACGAGGGACCGCCAGACCTCGAAGAGGCGGTCCATCAGGGAGGACATCATGACAGCGATCGCGCGCCGGCTGGTGACAATATTCATCGCTTTCGCCGCACTGCTCTGCGGATCGGCGCTGGCGCTTGCCCAGACCGAGATCCGCATCATGTGGTACTCGGACGGCAATGAGGGCGAGGTGATGCGCGACCTCCTCGACCGTTTCGAGAAGCAGAACCCCGACATCAAGGTCATCCTCGACCGGGTGCCCTACAAGACGATCCTCGAGAACCTGCCGCAGATCCTGGCGAGCGGACAGGGCCCGGACATGGCGCGCGTCACCGATCTCGGCGGCCTGTCGCGCTACTATCTCGACGTGACGCCCTATGTGAAGGACAAGGCCTATTGGGAGGATAATTTCGGCGCCGTGCTGCCCTGGCTGCGTCCGGCGGGAGCCAAGGAGGGCATCTACGGCGTGATGACCCAGCTCACGCTCACCCTGCCCTTCGTCAACGCCACCTTGTTCGAGCAGGCGGGCGTGCCGCTGCCCGGCCCGAAGGCGAGCTGGGACGATTGGGCGAAGGCGGCGCGCGCGGTCGCCAAGAAGGTCGATGCGCCCTATCCGATCGCCATCGACCGCTCGGGCCACCGCGTCTCGGCCATGGTCATCGACATGGGCAGCAAGCTGCTCGACGGCGACAAGCCGGCGCTGATCGATGACGGCTTCAAATCCGCCATGCAGACCTTGTACGAGTGGCACAAGGACGGCACCATGGGCAAGGCGCTCTGGGGCGCGGTCGGCGGCACCGCCTATCGCGGCGCCAATGAGGAGTTCGCCAACGGTCAGGTGGTTCTCTACTATTCGGGCACTTGGCAGGTGCCGCAATTCGCCAAGACCATCGGCAACGGTTTCGACTGGTATGCGGTCGCCAACCCTTGCGGCCCCGCGGCCTGCACCGGCATGCCTGGCGGCGCGGCGCTGGTGCCGATCAAGACGACCAAGAACCCGCAAGCGGTCGGGAAGCTCATGGATTGGTTCGCGTCCGAGCCGATCTACAGCGAATACCATGCGCGCACCTTCTTCCTGCCGGCCTCGATCGGCCTTGCCAAGAAGGGCGTGCCCTACAAGACCGACCTCGCGCAGGTGCAGAAATCGCTCGAGACGGCGGTCGGCGAAGTCGCCAAGACGGCCCCGCTCGCCTATGCCTATCAGGGCTATGAGCACAACCGCATCATGTTCAACGCCACGATATCGAGGCTCAACCAGGCGATCGCGGGCGAGATGACGCTCGACGAGGCCTATCGGCGCATGCAGGCCGATATCGTCGAGGGGCTCGCCGCCAAGGGCATCAAGCTGCAGTAGCGGCGATGTCTTGCATCCGCGCTGGGTTTGTCCTCTCCTTTGCGCTACCCGATTCACGCGCCTTCTCCGGCCGCAAGATCAGAAGCCGCGATCGCGCTCAACCTTCTTCCGCTTGCGGGAGAACGTGCCGAGACGAAGTCGAGGCGGATGAGGGCGGGTTCCGCTTGGCACCAACGCCCCTCATCCGTCGCCACTGCGTGGCGACACCTTCTCCCGCCAGAGGCGGGAGAAGGAAGATCGCGCTGGCGCTGGACAAATGCGTACATATCTTAGCCGCTTCGGGAAGAAGGGATAAAGCACTCGATCGTCAATCCTTCATCCGCTGCGCGTCAGGGACGACGCGCCTCGCGCCGGCCCCTCCTCAATGAAAGCCGGCGCTGGCCAGCCCCTGCCAGGAGCGGCGGGCGGCCTCGCCGAGCGCATCTTCGCAGCGGCGATGAACCTTCTCGAGGCACCGCTCGCCGCGCTGCAGCGGCGGGTCGATATCGGTGGCATGGCCTATGTCTTCGTGCTGCCGAACCTCCTCGTCTTCGCCGTCTTCGTGGCGCTGCCGATGCTGCTCAATATCGGCTATGCGGTGACCGGGTCGAACCGGCTGATGCTCGGAGAGCGGCCGTTCGTCGGCCTCGACAATTTCGGCGCGCTGCTCGATTGCGGCAACTACCTCGTGCCGAACAGCTGCGCCCAGGACCGATTCTGGCGCGCCGTCCACAACAGCGTGCTGTTCGTCGCCATCCAGGTGACCGGCATGGTCGTGCTGTCGCTGCTGACGGCGCTGATCCTCAACGGCAAGATCAAGGCGCGAGGCTTCTTCCGCAGCGTGTTCTTCTTCCCGGTCCTGTTGTCGCCAGTGGTGGTGGCCCTCATCTGGAAGTGGATCCTGCAGCAGGACGGCATCCTCAATGCGCTCGTCGTCGCCTCGGGCGGGCAGAAGATGCCGTTTCTGCTCGATCCGGGCTGGGCCTTCTTCTGGGTGGTCTGCGTGTCGATCTGGGCCCATATGGGCTTCTACACGCTCATCCTGCTCGCCGGGCTGCAGGCCATACCGGGCGATCTCTACGAGGCCGCCCTGATGGACGGCACCTCGCGCTGGCGTGCCTTCCGGCGCATCACCTTGCCGCTCTTGATGCCCAACCTGCTCGTGGTGTTGGTGCTCGGCCTGATCCGCGCCGTGCAGGCCTTCGACGAGATCTATGTGCTGACCGGCGGCGGGCCCGGCACGGCGACGCAGTTCATCGTGCAGTACATTTACGAGACGGCCTTCGCCAACAACGTGCATATCCTCGGCATCGCCGCCGCCGCCTCGATCCTGGTCGGCATCGTGCTGCTCATCCTCACCCTCCTGCAACTGCGCCTCACCTATCACGGGAAGAATTGAGATGAACGCGGTCGGGAGGCTGATGACGGCGAGGCACGGCAAGACGCGCAGCGATCTCGTCGACCGACTCGCCTATCTCTATCTCCTGATCGGTGTCCTGGTGATGTTCGGGCCGGTGCTGTGGCTCGTCGCCTCCTCCTTCAAGACGCAAGCCGCGCTTCAGGAATTCCCGCCATCCGTGCTGCCGATGGGCCAGAAGGAGATCAAGGTCGAGGGCTACGACAAGGCGCTTGCGGTCTACCGGGTCAGGAAACCGGACGGCTCGAGCGCGGAACTTGCGCTCTTGCGTCGTATCGGCATCGAGGGCCAGTTCATCGACCCGGCGACGCCGGCAGCGGGCATCATCCGCGCCCCGATGGCGACGAGCGCGCCGGTGCGCGAGGCGCGCCTCGCGCTCGAGAACTACACGGTGCCGCTCGGCAAGCTCAGCTTCGGCCGCTATTTCGCGAACAGCCTGTTCGTGACCCTCATGGCGACCGCGATCACGCTCGTCATCAACTCGATGTGCGCCTTCGCCTTGTCGAAATACGAGTTCCGCGGCCGCAACGCGATCTTCATCTTCATCCTGTCGACCTTGATGATCCCGATCTCGGTGATCCTGGTGCCGGCCTTCCTGGTCGTGACCTCGCTCGGCCTGTCGAACTCACTGTGGGGCGTGATCCTGCCGCCCGCCGCGACCCCGACCGGCGTCTTTCTGTTGCGCCAATACATGCTGACGATCCCGGACGAGCTCATCGATGCGGCGCGCATGGACGGGGCGAGCGAATGGCGCGTCTATTGGCGCATCATCCTGCCCTTGACGGGGCCGGCGCTCGCGGTGCTTGCCATCTTCTCGATCATTTGGCGCTGGAACGACTTCCTCTGGCCGCTGATCGTGCTCAACCGCGAGGAGGTGTTCACGCTGCAGATCGGGTTGTCGGCCTTCCAGGGCGAGCTCAACACGCAATGGCACTATCTCCTCGCCATGACGGTGGTGACGCTGATCCCGGTCGTGTTCGTGTTCGGCTTCCTGCAGCGCTATGTGACGGCCGGCATCGCGAGCACGGGGATCAAATGACGGGCGCGGACGAGGCCCGACGCGCCGCCGACGCCCTGCCGCTATTCGGCATGCCCAGCACCGCAGCGGCCGAACCCGACTGGTCGCGCATCGCGCCCGCGAGGCTGGTCGGGAGTCCCGAGCCGATGGAAGGCGGGGCGGTCTCGCTCGAAACAAGCATCGGGCCGCTGATCGTTACCTTCGGCTCAGATTATGTGCGGTTATGTTTCGGGAGATCGACCAAACCTGTCTATCCGATCCTCGCAGGCGAACCGGCCATCATTCCGGCGAGGATCATCTCTTGTGGGGCACGTGCTTTGGCGAGCGAGGGCCCCATCCCTCCCCTCCCCGGACTTGATCCGGGGATCCGCGGAGGAGGGATAAAGCGCCCTATTGCCGGCTCTCATCTGGCAAAGTCGGAAGGTGATGTCCGCGCCGTAGTCCAAGAGGATGAAGAGACCTCCGGCCCTACCATTCTCGAGGCCGGTGTCTGGAGGCTGGTGCTGACGGACGCGCCGCTTGCCTTCGAGCTCCAACGTGAAGGCAAGCTCGTCCTGCAGAGCGCGACCGACGGGCATTTCACGCGCGAGCGGCGGCTGCCGCCATTCGCCCGCACGGCTGACGGGTTCCTCGCGAGCTTCGATCTCGTCTCGGGCGAGCGCGTCTACGGGCTCGGCGAGAAATGGGGGCGACTCGACCACAGAGGCTCGCTCATTCGCTCTCTCACCTTCGACGCGCTCGGCGTCAATGCGGAGCGCTCCTACAAGAACGCGCCCTTTGCCTGGTCGACGGCGGGCTGGGGCGTGTTCGTGCATACGCCGGCGCCGGTCACGCATGGTATCGGCTATCCGATCTGGTCGCACCGCGCCTATGTGATCGCGGTCGAGGACGAGACGCTCGACCTGTTCCTCCTCGCGGGTCGCGACGGGCCTGGCATCATCCGTGCCTATACGGGCCTCACCGGCCGCGCTCCACGCATCCCCGCCTGGTCGTTCGGCACGATCCTGTCGAAGGCCTATTACCGCACGGCCGGCGAGCTTCTCTCGGTCGCCCGAGAGGTGCGGGCGCGCGGCATGCCTTGCGAGACGATCACACTCGACGGGCGCGCCTGGCAGGATACGTCGACGCGCTTCGTCTTCAACTTCGACCGGACACGCTATCCCGATCCGCGCTCGGTGCTGGCGGAGCTGCGCAGTCTGAATTTCCGCATCTGCATCTGGGAATATCCGCTGGTCTCGGTCGACGGCCCGCTATTCGCCGAGATGGCCGCCAAAGGCTTCCTGATCAAGGACCGGCGCAGCGGCGAGCCCTATCGCTATGAATGGGACAAGGAGCCGTTCGGGCAGGTGCTGACGCCGCTCCCGGCCTCGGGCCTCGTCGATTTCACCAATCCCGCAGCCTATGCCTTCTGGCGCGACAGCCATCGGTTGCTGTTCGATCTCGGCGTCGACATGATCAAGCCGGATTTCGGCGAGCAGATCGAGCCGGATTGCCTCGCCCATAACGGCGATACCGGCCACAGACTGCACAATGTCTATCCGCTCATCTACAACGCCTGCGTCCATGAGGCTTGCGAGCGTTATGGCCGCGCCGGCGCCTTCTTGTTCAGCCGCTCGGCCTATGCGGGCAGCCAGCGCTATCCCGGTCAATGGGGCGGCGACCCGCAGGCGGATTTCGAGGGGCTCGCCGCCTCGATCCGCGGCGGTCTCTCATGGAGCATGAGCGGCGCGCCCTTCTATGCCCATGATGTCGGCGGCTTCTACGGCGATCGGCGCGATCCCGAGCTCTATGTGCGCTGGGCGCAGGCCGCCATCTTCTTCTCGCATCTGCGCTTCCACGGCGTCGGCGCCCGCGAGCCCTGGAGCTATGGGGGTGAGGCCGAGACCGCCGTGATGAAGGCGCTGAAGATTCGCGAGCGCCTCATCCCCGATCTCCAACGCCTCGCCGCGGAAGCCTCGGCGTCCGGCATGCCGGTGCAGCGCGCCATGGCGCTCGCCTGCCCGGACGAGCCCGAGGCCTTTGCCTTCGAGGAGCAGTTCTTCTGCGGACCCGACATCCTGGTCGCCCCTTGCCTGCGGCCAGGCGGCAAGGTCACGCTCTATTTGCCCAAGGGGCGATGGCGGCGCTTCCCCGACGGCACCCGCATTTTACAAGGCGGGCGCATGGTCGAGCTTGATCTCGCGCTCGACGAGATCGCGGCGTTCAGACGCGAGCGATCCTCCACCTTCTCCCGCTTGCGGGAGAAGGTGCCGAGACCATAGCTTGCTGCTATGATCGAGGCGGATGAGGGAGGGTTCCGCTCGGCATCAACGTCCCTCATCCGCCCTTCGCTAACACGAAGGGCCCTTCTCCCGCGAGCGGGAGAAGGGCCAGCCCGGCAGCCCTCAAGGTCAGCTCGCCCTTCTTCACCTTGCGGGTCGGCGTCATCGGCATCTCCTCGATGATTTCGAGGCGCTCGGGCCATCTCGTCTTGGCGATGCCCTGGCGCGCGAGGTCGGCGCAGAGATCGCCGAGAGTTGGCCTTCTCGCGGCGTCCTTGACGACGAGGAAGCAGCACGCCCTTTCCCCCAATACCGGATCCGGCATCGGAACGATGGCGCATTGCGCCACGGCGGAATGGCGCATGAGCGCGGCTTCGATATCGGTGGGATTGAACTTGACGCCGCCGCGATTGATCAACTCCTTGATCCGGCCGGTGATGCGGATATTTCCGCCCGCGTCCATGACGGCGAGGTCGCCGGTGCGGAACCAGCCATCCGCCGTGAAGGCCGCGGCGCTCGCCGCTGCATCCTCGAGATAGGCGTCGAACACCGAGGCGCCCTTCACCTGCAATTCGCCTTCCTCGCCAGGCGCGAGCGGCGCATGGTCGCCCGAAGTTACTCTCGCGACGCGCAACTGCGTCGCCGGGCTCGCCCGCCCGGCGAATGAGAGGCGCAGCTCAAGCGGATCGCCCGGCCTGGTGAAGGCGCCGGCCTGCAACTCGCTCATGCCCCAGAGCTGATGGACCTCGCCTCCCGACAAGCGCGTCTGCACGGCGCGCGCCAGATCGGGCGGGCAGGCGCTGCCCGATATCTGCAGCACGGACAAGGACGCCAGGCGCTCCGGCGTGAGGAAGCCAGCTTCCAGGCACGCAGCCATATGGGCAGGCGCGGCAAACAACACGGTCGGGCGATGGGCTTCGAGCGCCGAGGCGAGCGCTTGCGGCGTGAAAGCCGGAACCACGGCCATGCCGGCGCCGGCAGCGAGCGCGAGGTTAATGGAGAACAAGCCGTAGAGATGCGTGAAAGGCGCGAGCGTCATCAAGATCGAGGACGCGCCGATTGCCAGCTCGGCGGCGCTCAGCCGGGCATTGGGTAAGAAGGCGCGGTAGGGCACAGGCACGCCCTTCGGGGCCGAGGTGGTGCCCGAGGTGTATAGCAGCAGGAAGCGATCGGACGGGGCCGCGCGGCGCACAGGCGGCATGGCTCGGTCGGCGTCGGCCGGGAATCCAAGCGCTCCGACGGGTGTCCCTTCTCCCAGGCTGATCACCTGCGACAGGGACCGCAATCGCGCCCGCAGCGCGAGCATCAATTCGGCGGGTGCGAAGTCCTTGGTGCGGGCGAGGCAGACGACTGCTCTCGCCTCGCCATGGCGCAGCAGCGGCTCGATCTCGGCTGCCCGGTAAGGCATGTGGAGCGTCTGCAGCACCGCGCCGACATAGCCAGCGGCGAGATAGGTCAGGATGAATTCGAGGCCGTTCGGGAGCTGCGCCGCGATCACGTCGCCGCGGCCAAGCCTGAGCTCATGGAAGAAGGCGGCGAGCCCACACGCCCGCCGGTGCAGCTCGGCATAGGAGATGGGGGCGTCACCGATCCTGACCGCGGTCCGATCGGGCGCCTCCTTCGCCCAATGCTCGACCCAATCGCGCAAGGTGCCTGCATCGTGGAGGGCGTCGGCCTGCGGGTCGCCGCTCATGCGAGACCTTGGCGCGATGCGGCAGCGCGCGAAAATCGTCTCGCAACTCCATCTCCGCTCATTCCCGCGACGGCGGGAATCCAGTCCTGCCGATCGGATTGCGAGTCTGGATCCTCGCTTTCGCGGGGATGAGCGGGACTTCTGAAACGGTCGCTCATCTGAACTACCCCGTCCCTGATCGAGCGGAAACCGAGCGCGCCGCCCCGCCATGCAGATCGAGGATGCGCTCGCGCCATGAGGCCACCGGATCGGCATCCTCGAGCGTGCGGAAAGGGCTCACGATCCTCGCCCATTGGAAGGGGCTGAAGAACGTGTAATCCGCATAGCCGGGCGATGCTCCGCAGAGGAAAGCGTGCTTGGCGAGCGCCGCTCTTGCCGGGTCGAGCAGCCGCCTGAAGGACAGGATCTCCTTGTCGCGGCCGGCCGCGAGCTCTTCCAGCGGACGCTTGAAGGCGGCCTCGATCTGCCGGCGCAGATGCGCGCCATCCTCCGCGTCGACGATCGCCATCACATCGGCCATCAACAGAGGCACGAGCTTCGGGACCAATTGCCTATCCACGAAGCTCGCGACGAAACGGCTGAGCGCATGGCCGCTGGCGCCGTGGAAGAGCGAGGGGCCGTCCGGATATCTCTCCTCGATATGCTCGGCGATGCGCCAGGAATCGACCACGACCTCCTCGCCGTCACGCAGGATCGGAACTTTGTCCTGGCCGCTGAAGGCGATCGCCGCCTTGTCGCTGACGCGGACGGGGACGAGCTCGGGCGCGAGCCGCTTATGGGCGAGCGCCAGCCTCGCCCGCCAGGAGAACAGGCTGTAGCGGCGGTCATCGAGCCCCACGAGCTCATAAAGCTTCAAGGTCATGCGCGCGTTCTTTCTCCCGTACCACGAGATTTTGCAATCATGCTCACGACCCTTGCCGTCATGGCCGTCCTCGGACCGGATCCGAGCATCAGCCCGGCCATAACGAAAGCGACTGACTCTCGCCTTGCCCCTCGGTAACATGCAAAACTGCGGGAGTTCCCTGGTAGAAACGGCGTGAGACGCATATCGGCACAGAGCCTCCAACGGACCAAGGCGGTTTTCGCGTGAGCGCCACTCCCCTCATCGAGCTTCGCGACGTGACGAAGACGTTCCGCAGCGGCGGGGCGAAGAGCAGGTTTGCGGCGGCGCTCCCGATAGCAGCTTCCTCTCCGCTCATCCTCGGAAGCGGGGCGGCAGACTCTCGGTCGCCATATGCTGCTGGCTCCCTGTTGCTGGAATGAGCCGGAAAGGTCCCGGGACGAAGGGGACTACACCTTCTCCCGCGAGCGGGGGGAGGGAAGTGCCTCCGGCTGGCGGATGTGCAGCGCGATGAGGCGCCGCAAGCCTGCCGCATCGCGCGCCTCGAGCGCCGCCAGCATCTCAAGGTGCTCGCGTGCGGAACGCTCGATCCGGGCCTTCGTCTTCCACTGGCCGGCCGGCGCAGAGGAGCCGCGGCTGCGCAGCTCCATCACCACGTTGACGAGCTCGCGATTGGTGCAAAGTCCGAGGAGCGCGACATGGAAGGCGATATTGGCCTCGTATTGCTCGAGCAGCGTTCCGTGGGGCACAAGCTCGGCAAATCGCCGGGCGAGCCGGCCGACACGCGCGATGGCCTCCGGCGTCGCGCTCGCGACGACACCCTCGGCGGCAGCCGTCTCGAGGATGACGCGCAGCTCGCGGATCTCGGCGTCTTGCCGCCCGTCCGGCTCGAACATATGGTAGCCTCGGTTCGGGATGTGCCGGACGACGCGCTTCTGCGCCAGGCGGTCGAGCGCGCCGCGGATGACGGAACGCTTGCATCCGTAGCGCGCCTGGAGATCGACCTGCTTCAACCATGCGCCGGGGCGCAACAGCCCACCTTGGATGTCATGCGCGATGAGATCGGCGACATCGGTCGGCTGCGACCCTCCCGCCCTCTTGGCCATATCCTGCGGGCTCCTCGCCTCTCAGGGGCTCCGGCACTCCTCCCGCAAGCATCGGGTTCGGCCGCATATCCCCTCACTCCTCGGACAAATCCATTGCAGCTCCCGGCGGATCGTGCAAGAAATTGGTGCCAATTCTAACGAGCGATGGCCGAGCCATGCGGAACACCGAGGATGTCTGGCGTCTCGTCGATGCCAAGGAGCGGGAGTTCGCCGAGCTGAGCGACCGCATCTGGGGCATGCCCGAGCTGAACTACCAGGAGCGCCGCTCGGCGGCGGCCCATGCGGCCATGCTCGAGAAACAGGGCTTCAAGGTGACCACGGGCGTCGCCGGCCTACCGACCGCGATGCTCGGAGAGGCCGGGGAAGGCGGGCCGGTCATCGCCATCCTCGGCGAGTTCGACGCCTTGCCGGGCCTGAGCCAGGAAGCCGGGATCGCCGTGAAGCGCCCCATGCCTGAAAGCCACAACGGCCATGGCTGCGGACACAACATGCTCGGCTCCGCATCCTTGCTCGCGGCGACCGCCGTCAAGGATTGGCTGAGCGAGCACGGAGTGAAAGGCCGCGTCAGATATTACGGCTGTCCAGCCGAGGAGGGCGGCTCGGGCAAGGGTTACATGGTGCGTGCCGGCGCCTTCGACGATGTCGACGTGGCGATCTGCTGGCACCCCTCGGCCTTCACCGGCGTCAACCGGCCCTTCTCGCTCGCTTGCGTCGAGATCGATTTCCGATTCCTCGGCCGATCCTCGCATGCGGCCGGCGCGCCCCATCTCGGACGCAGCGCGCTCGACGCGGTGGAGCTGATGAATGTCGGGGTCAACTATATGCGCGAGCATATGCCCTCGACGGCGCGCATCCATTACGCGCTCATCGATGGCGGCGGCGTTGCGCCGAACGTCGTGCAGGGGCGCGCCTGCGTGCGCTATCTCATCCGCGCCGCGACGCTTCCCGCCATGTGGGGCCTCGTCGAGCGGGTGAAGAAGATCGCCGAGGGCGCGGCCCTGATGACCGAGACGCAGATGAGCTCGGTGCAGCTCAGCGGCGACGCCGACCTCGTCGGCAATACCGCGCTCGAGGAGACGATGTACGCCAATATGATCCGCCTTGGGCCGCCGCGCTTCGATGCCGCGGACAAGGCCTTCGCGGCGCAGATGCAGAAGAGCTTGCGCCAGGAAGACATCGCCGCCGCCTATGGCCGCTTCGGCTTGAAGCCCAAGCCCGGCGAGACGCTGAGCGAGGAGGTCTACCCGCTCGGCAATGGCGACGTGACGGCCGTCGGTTCGACCGATGTCGGCACCGTGAGCTGGGTCGTGCCGACGGTGCAATGCCGCGTCGCCTGCTACGCCATCGGCACCCCCGGCCATTCCTGGCAGCTCGTGGCGCAAGGGTGTGCGCCCTCGGCGCATAAGGGCTTGTTCTACGCCGCCAAGGTCATGGCGGGCACCGCCGTCGCCGCCGTGAGCGACGAAGCGCTCCTGGCGCGCGCCAAGGCGGAGCATCGCGAGTTCCGGGCGCAGAACCCCTTCGTGAACCCGATCGCGGACGATCTCGAGCCGCCGCTCGACATGGCGGCGCATTGAGACGGGAGATGAGCACAAATGGGAGAGGCTTTATGTTGAGGACGATCGTCGTTTCTGCGCTCGTGGCGGCGGGCATCGCGCTTGCGGGTCCAGCCTCGCATGCGAAAGAGTGGACGCATGTCAATCTCGGTTCCGAAGGAGCCTTTCCTCCCTGGAACATGATCGGCCCGGACGGCAAGCTTGCCGGCTATGAGATCGACCTCGCCAATGATCTCTGCCGGCGCGCCAAGCTCGACTGCACGATCGGGGCGGGCGAATGGACGAGCCTCATCCCGAGCCTCAACGCCGGCAAGTTCGATCTGATCTTGGGATTGGGGATCAACGAGACGCGCAAGAAGGTCGTGGACTTCACACTTCCCTACGCGAGCGGCGCGGCGACCTTCGCGATCCTGAAGAAGGGCCCCGTGCCGCAATTCCCGATGACCGGAGAACGTCTCAATCTCAACGAGAAGGACAAGGCCGATCCGGTGATGGCGCAGATACGCCAAATGCTCAAGGGCAAGGCGATCGGGGTGGTGCAGTCGTCGAGCCACGAGCAACTGATCCACGCCTATTTCGGCGACGACGTCACGATCCGCACCTATAAGAGCTCGCCCGAGCGCGATCTCGACCTCAAGGCAGGGCGGCTCGATGCGAGCTTCGACAGCGCCGTCTATATGACCACCATCCTCGACAGCCCCGGCAGCGAGGACCTCGCCATGACGGGCCCCTTGCTGAAGGGCGCGATGCTGGCGACCGAGGTCGCCATCGGCATGCGCAAGAACGAACCGGAGCTGAAAGCCATCTTCGACAAGGCGATCACCGAAGCCATTCAGGACGGCACGATCCGCAAGCTGTCGCTGAAATGGAGCAAGCTCGACCTGACCCCGACGCTTGCTCCGAGCAACTGAGCGCGCTCAAGATCGGCTTGTCGTGAGGCGCTGCGGCCACCTCTCCCCTTGCGAGAGAGATCGACGCCGAGCGCTGGCGAGGCGTCGGGTGGGTCATTCAGCCGACGCGGACCCCTCACCGACCCTGCGCTGCTTCGCAGCTTGGGCGACCTCTCCCGCAAGGGGAGAGGTGAGGGGGCGCCGGCTCCCTTCATCCGGGCAGTGCGTGCGGGCCGGCGCGTCATGAACGCCGGCGGATTCCTCGACGTCATGGGGTTTGGCCCGCATGGCTGGGGAGCAGCGATGCTCGGCGGCGCCGCGATGACGCTCGCGGTGGCGCTCTGCGGTTTCCTCGCCGGCGCCATGATCGGCGCCTTGGGCGCCTTCGCCAAGATCGCCGGCGGCGGCGCCGCGAGGGCCGTCGCCGACGGTTACACCACGGTTCTGCGCGGCATCCCCGATCTCCTCGTCATCTACCTCTTCTATTTCGGCGGCAGCGCCATCCTCACCCCGATCGGACGCTTGTTCGGCGCGAACGGCTTCATCAGCCTGCCGGGCTTCCTGGCCGGCACGCTGGCGCTCGGCATCGTCTGCGGCGCCTATCACACCGAGGTCTTGCGGGGCGCCTTCCGCGCCGTCAGCCAAGGGGAGATCGAGGCGGCGACGGCGGCCGGCATGTCGAATGCCCTGAAGTTCCGGCGCATCATCGCACCGCTGGTGCTGCGCCATGCCGTTCCGGGCCTAGGGAATGTCTGGCAGCTCGTGCTCAAGGAATCCGCGCTGGTCTCGGTGACCGGTCTCATCGAGCTCCTGCGCCAGGCGCAGATCGGCGCCGGCTCGACGCGCCAGCCCTTCTATTTCTTCATCGCGGCGGCGGCGCTCTATCTCGTCATCACGACCTTGTCGGGCTTCCTGCTGCAGAGGGCCGAGCAACGCCTCAACCGCGGCCTGCGGAGGGCGTGATGGATTTGGGCTTCATGTCCGAAACCTTCCTGACGCTCATCGGCGGCGTGCCGCTGACGCTGAAACTCGCCTTCCTGTCGATCGCCTTCGGGGCCGTCATCGCGCTTCTCCTCGCCTTGATGCGCCTGTCGGGCGTGACGCTGCTCGACTGGACGGCGCGTGCCTATGTCTTCGCCTTTCGGGGCTCGCCCCTGCTCGTCCAGATCTTCCTGATCTATTATGGGATCGGCCAATTCGCCTGGATCAGGGCGAGCGCGCTCTGGCCCTTTCTGCGCGAGCCTTTCTGGTGCGCCGTGCTGGCGCTGACGCTCAACACCGCGGCCTATGGCAGCGAGATCATCAGAGGCGGGCTGCTCTCGGTGCCGAGCGGCCAGATCGAGGCGGCGCGCGCCTGCGGTATGTCGCGCCTGCTGCTGCTGCGCCGCATCCTGTTGCCGCTCGCCATCCGGCAGGCCTTGCCGGCCTATGGCACCGAGCTGATCTTGATGATCAAGGCCACCTCGCTCGCCTCCATCATCACGCTCATGGAAGTCACAGGGCTCGCGGCGAAGCTGATCTCGGATACCTATCGGCCGATCGAGGTGTTCATCGTCGCGGGCGCCATCTATCTCGCCATCAACTTCCTCATGACGCGCATCGTGCAATACGCGGATCATCGTCTGACGCCCCATCTGCGGCAGAGCCGGGAGCCCGCGAGCCTGGCCGGCGAGCGAGCCGCCGCATGAGCAGCGAGGAGGCGGCCGGCGTCAGGTCGCGATCTTCGCCGCTCTGATCGCTTCCCAGATGCGTTGGGGAGTGGCCGGCATGTCGAGACGCTCGATGCCGAGCGGGCTGAGCGCGTCGAGGACGGCGTTCATCACCGTCTGGGGTGCCGCGATGCAGCCGGCCTGCCCGGCGCCCTTCACGCCGAGCGGATTCGCCTTGGTCGGCACTTCGTTGAAGCTGATGTCGAAATTTGGCAAATCATCGGCGCGCGGCAAGCCGTAATCCATGAAGGAGGCGCTGAGCAGCTGGCCTGAGCCTTCCTCATAAACCATATGCTCATGCAGCGCCTGGCCGATGCCCTGGGCCAAGCCGCCCTGCACCTGGCCCTCCGTCAGCAGCGGATTGACCAGCCTGCCGAAATCATCGACCGCCGTGTAGCGCAAGAGCGCGACGCTCCCGGTCTCGGGGTCGATCTCGACCTCGGCCAGATGGCAGCCATTGGGAAAGGTGAAGAGATCGAGCGGAATGGCGACATGGCAATCGAGACCTGGCGTCATGCCGGCCGGCAGTTGCGCCTCGTCCGCGGCGGCGCGGGCGACCGAGATCAGGTCGACGCTGCGCCCCCCGGCGCTGCCGGCGACCGTGAAGGCGCCCGCCGCGAAGCTCAGGCCTTCGGCTTTGCATTGCAGGAGCTGGGCCGCCACCAGGCGGCCCTTGGCGATCACCGCCTCGATGGCCTTCACCAGCGCCGCGCCGCCCAAATGCAGCGAGCGCGCCCCGCCATGGCCGCCGCCGCTCGGCACGAGCCTCGTATCCGCCTGCACCAACCTGAAACGCTCGACCGGCAGGCCGAGGAGGTCGGCGGCGATCTGCGGGAAGCTCGTCTCATGCCCCTGGCCGTTCGACTGCGTGCCGGAGACGAGAGCCACCTGGCCATCGGCCTCGAAGCGGATGCCGGCCGCCTCGCCTGGCCGGCCGCGCGCGGTCTCGAGATAGCAGGCGACGCCGAGGCCGCGCAGCCTGCCGCGCCTTGCGGCCTCGGCGCGACGCGCGGCGAAGCCGGCATGGTCGGCGCGCGA
Source organism: Hyphomicrobiales bacterium (assembly GCA_044445965.1). Classification (GTDB taxonomy): domain Bacteria; phylum Pseudomonadota; class Alphaproteobacteria; order Rhizobiales; family Beijerinckiaceae; genus GAS188. The sequence continues at coordinate 3,147 of JBIOEJ010000069.1, read as the reverse complement.
GAGGGCCGCTTCGAGATTGGCGGCGAAGCCGCCCTCCTCGATCGTCAGGCCGAGCGCGCTGCGATGGGGCAGCTTGGAGATGATGTTCAAGCGCCTGAGCGCGACCGGATCGCGCCCCGTTCGGCGCGCCGCGATGTCGATCAAACGCTCGATCAGGTAGTTCGCCTCGGGCTTGCCGGCGCCGCGATAAGCATCGATCGGCACCGTATTGGTGAAGGCGCCGCGCACATCCATGAAGATCGCCGGGATCGCATAGACGCCGCCCATCGCGGTCGAGGTGGAATTGGTCGAGGGGCCGGGCCCCAGCGTCGAGAGATAGGCGCCCATATTGGCGATGGTATCGACCTCCATGGCGAGGAAGCGCCCTTGCGCATCCATGGCGAGGCGTGCCCGCGAGCGGTTGTCGCGCCCCTGGGAGGAGCTGAGGAAATCCTCGTTGCGGTCGGAGACCCATTTCACCGGCCTGCCGAGCCGCCGCGCCGCGAACAGCACCAGCACCCATTCCGGATAGAGGAAGTTCTTGGCCCCGAAGCCGCCGCCGACATCGGGAGCGACGAGATGGATGCGATCGGCCGGCATGTGGAAAATCTGCTCGGCGAGCTGGTCGCGGATGCCGTGCACGCCCTGCCCGGTGAGCAACAGGCGGAAGGCGCCGTGCGCCGCATCGTAGCTGCCGATGGCGGCGCGCGGCTCGATGGGCGCGGCGACCACCCGATTGTTGATGAGCGCGGCCTCGACCGTCGTGGCGGCGGCGCGGAAGGCCGCCTGGACCGCGGCGCGATCGCCCTTCTGGAAGCGGAAGGCGAGATTGCCCGGGGCCTGCTCCCAGAGCAAAGGCGCGCCAGCTTCGAGCGCCTTGGCCCCGTCCACCACGGCGGGCAATTCCTCATAATCGACCCGGATGCTTTCGGCCGCGTCGCGGGCTTGCGCCGGGCTCGCCGCGACCACGAAGGCGACAGGATCCCCGACATGGCGCACGCGCTCCTGCGCCAGCGCGGGGCGCGGCGGGACGATCAGCGGCTCGAGCGACGCGACTTGAGCGACGCAGGGCAGATGGCCGACACCGTCCGCCCGCAGCGCCGCCGCCGTGAATACGCCGACGACGCCAGGCATGGCAGTGGCTGCCGCGATGTCGATCCCGCGGATGCGCGCATGGCCGAAGGGCGAGCGCAGCACATGGCCGTAAAGCTGCCCGGGCTCGTCGATGTCGTCGACATAGCGTCCGCGGCCGGTGAGGAAACGCGCATCCTCGAGCCGCCGTCGCGAGCGGCCGAATTCTGGTCCTTGAGACATGGGCTGAGCGATAGCCTTTCAGGCGGAGAACGGGGGTGCCGCCGGCATGCGTTTGATTTGAACGGGCCTAATCAAACACGCTGCCGCCCGGTGTTCAAATCGCCGGACAGCGCGGGTGTCCGCCCCTACTCCGCCGCGACGCGCGATGCGTAGGAGGCGGGATCGTAGTTGAGGATCGGCGCCAGCCAGCGCTCGGCCTCGGCCACCGACCAACCCTTGCGCCGCGCGTAGTCCTCGATCTGGTCGCGCTCGATCTTGGCGACGCCGAAATAATGCGCCTCCGGATGGGCGAGATAGAGGCCGGAAACCGAGGGGCCGGGCCACATCGCGAAGCTTTCGGTCAGTCTCACGCCGGCGCGTTTCTCGGCGCCGAGCAGATGGAACAGCGTCGCCTTCTCGGTATGGTCGGGCTGCGCCGGATAGCCGGGAGCGGGGCGGATGCCGCGATAGGTTTCCTTGATCAGCTCCTCGCTCGACAAAGCTTCGTCGGCCGCATAGCCCCAGTATTCCTTGCGCACGAGCTGGTGCAGCTTCTCGGCGAAGGCTTCGGCGATGCGGTCGGCGAGCGCCTTGACCAGGATCGAGGCGTAATCGTCATTGGCGCGCTCGAAGCGTTCGGCGATGCGGGCTTCCTCGGCGCCCGCGGTGACGACGAAGCCGCCGACATAATCGGCGAGCCCGGTCTCGTGCGGCGCGACGAAATCGGAAAGCGCGAGATTGGGGCGCCCATCGCGCTTCACGAGCTGCTGGCGCAAGGTGAACAGGGTGGCGAGGCGCTCGTCACGGCTCTCGCCAGTATAGAGCGCGATGTCGTCGCCGACGGCATTCGCCGGCCAGAAGCCGATGACGGCCTTCGGATTGAACCAGCGCTCCCCGACGATCTGCCGCAGCATCGCTTGGGCATCGTCATGGAGCCCGCGCGCCGCCTTGCCCTGCTTCTCGTCCGAGAGGATATCGGGAAAGCGGCCCCGCAGCTCCCAGGTCTGGAAGAACGGCGTCCAATCGATGACCGGCACGAGCTCGGCAAGATCGAAGCCGCGCCAGACGCGCGTGCCGGTGAAAGCGGGCTTCGGCGGCCGGTAGCCGGCCCAATCGATCTTCGGCGCGTTGGCGCGCGCCTTGCCGAGCGGCAGGCGCGCCTTGTCGGCCTCGGCGCGCGCATGCGCCTCGGCGACCTTGGCGTATTCGGCCCGCAGGGTCGCGACATAGCGCGGCTTCTGCTCGGAAGACAGAAGCGCCGAGACGACGCCCACCGCCCGGCTCGCATCGTTGACGTAGATCGCCTGGCCGCGAGCGTAATTCGGGTGGATCTTCACGGCGGTGTGCACGCGGCTCGTGGTGGCGCCGCCGATGAGCAGCGGAATGTCGAAGCCTTCGCGTTCCATCTCGGCGGCGACGAAGCACATCTCGTCGAGCGAGGGCGTGATCAGGCCGGACAGGCCGATGATGTCGGCCTGCTTCTCGCGAGCCGTGTCGAGGATCTTCCTCGCCGGCACCATGACGCCGAGATCGATCACCTGGTAATTGTTGCACTGGAGCACGACGCCGACGATGTTCTTGCCGATGTCGTGGACGTCGCCCTTCACGGTCGCCATGACGACGCGGCCGGCTGCGGCGCGCTGCGACAAGCCGCTCGCCTTCTTCTCCTCCTCCATATAGGGCAGGAGATAGGCGACCGCCTGCTTCATCACGCGGGCGGACTTCACCACCTGAGGCAGGAACATCTTGCCCGAGCCGAACAGGTCGCCGACCACGTTCATGCCGGCCATCAGCGGCCCTTCGATGACGTGCAGCGGACGCTCGGCCGCGCGGCGCGCCTCCTCGGTATCGGCCTCGATGAACTCGGTGATGCCG
>JBIOEJ010000068.1:0-31767 GCA_044445965.1 Hyphomicrobiales bacterium | reverse complement strand
GAAATGGCCATCTGGTGCGTCGAAAACCTCGCCGATACCGGAGTATCGGCATCGATTTTCTCCTGCCAGCTGGCCATTTCGTCTCAAATCCCGGCTCACGCGATGTATGTCAACACGCCCTAGAGCCGGATGAGTTTAGACGGAATCGGTCAAGCCGTCGAAGTTTTTGTTTTCGCACGATCTTTTCGGAAAACCGGTATCCATCCCCGCCTTCGCGGGGGCATGCTTTTCCGGATCATGCTCTAGCCCTTCGTCGGCATCAGGACCGCCTCCAGCAGGGCTTCGACGCCGCCTCGGTCGTCGGGGAAGCCATGGGCCGCCTGACGCACGGCTCCGGCGCGTTCAGGCCCGAGCCAGGCGAGCGAAGCCTCGAACTTGGCATCGAGCTCCTCATCGCTCAGCGGATCCTCGGGCGCGCCGCGCGCATGGGCGACGCCGCTGCGAAGCTCGCGGCCATCATGGAGGCGCAGCGTGACCCGCGCGATGCGTTCCGCAGGGTAGCGCGCCGCAAGCTCGGGATCGGTCACGGCCTCGATCCGGTCGGCGAGCGAGAGGATGGCCGTGTCGGTCAAGGCCGCGCCGGCGATCTCGTCCGCGGCGAGGCGCCCGCGCAGCAGGAATGCGGCGAGCGCGAAGGGCAGCGAGTATTGCGCGGCGTCGGTTCCGGCAGGGCGCCTCTCGTCGAGGCGCGCCGCTTCCGTGAAGGTCTCGACCCTGACCGAGACGACATCAGCGGCAGCGAACGGGTGCTCGGCGCGCAAGGCGCGCAAAGCTTCGATGGGCGGGTGCGCCCAGCGGCAGACCGGGTAGGGCTTGAAATATTGCTCGCGGATGCGCCAGGTCTTGCCGAGATCGGCCCAGAGATGCGCGCATTCCGCCCCTTCCACCGTGATGGCGGGCGCGCCGGTGAAGCCGAGCGCCGCGAGGTCCGCCGCCGCGACGCCAGCGAAGGCGCCGTAGCCCGAGCCGTCCTTGAGCATGCTCGGATGATCGATGACGCGCATCATCTGGCTGCGCGGACCGTGATACTCGGCGATGCCGAGCGCCTCGCGGGTCCTGGACCGATCGAGCTTCAGCAGGCGCGACGCGATGGCCGCCGCGCCGAGCGCATTCCAGGCGCCGGAGCTGTGGTAATCCGCGACGGTCGCGTGCAGTGCGATGCCCGCCCGGGTCGCCACCTCGTAGCCCATCGCCAGGGCGGCGAGGAATTCGCCGGGATCGACGGGTCGGCCGGCATCGACGACCGCGAGGAGGGCCGGCAGCAGGGCCGCGCCCGCATGACCCTTGGTCAGCATATGGCCGTCATGGGCGTCGCAGCTGTCGATCAAGGCGGCGCCCGCATAAGCGGCCCCGGCGCGGCTGGCTCGCCGCCCGTCGAACAGGATGCGCGCGCCGCCCGCGGGCGCGGCGAGCTGGCTCGCGGCGAAATCGCGCACGATCCGTGCATTGTCGGTCGTTGCGCCGGCGGCCGCGACGCCGACGAGATCGACCAGGCATCGTCTCGTCTGCGCGACGATCTCGCCGGGAAGATCGGCTAGCGTGACCTCGTGAATGAAGGCGACCGGGTCGCGCCCGCATGGCGCTCGCGTCACCGATCCCACCCTCCGGCGCGGCGAAGCGCGCCTGTCCTCGACAGGCGACAACGCACCGGGATTTCGGCCTCGCGGATGACGTGGCGCATGGCGCCATCCTGCCCCGGTGTCCGACCAGCGTCAAAGGCGCAAGGCTCGGCTTGCAAGGCCGCTCAAAGATGCACATGCTGGGCGGGGCAATGAAACTGGTGCAGCGAATCCGAAATTCGCATCACCTTGGAGCAACGCGCGGGGCGAATTTCGGATTCAAGAGCTGCACTAGCAAGTTTTTGTTTCTAGTGCGGTTTTCGAATTTGAAGTTCCTACCGCACGCATGCCATCCATGTGATAGGAACTTCAAATTCACCACACTAGGCTGGAGGAAATGATGGGGCTCAAGATCTACGGCGTTCCGCGTTCTCGCGCGATCCGAACATTGTGGATGGTGCAGGAGCTCGGCATTCCCTACGAGCTCGTGGAGGTGGCGCCAGGCGCGGAAGGCAGCGGCAAGGCCGAGTATCTCAGCCGAAATCCCACCGGCGCCGTTCCCTGGATCGAGGATGACGGCATGGTCCTTTGGGAGTCGCTCGCGATCAACCTCTATTTGTCGAAGAAATACCCCTCCGCCCTCGGCCCCAAGGACGTTGCCGAGGATGGCCGGATGGCCATGTGGGGTTTCTGGTCCGCCATCGAAATCGAGCCCCGCGCCGCGGCCGCGATGTACAACACCTCCGTGCTCCCGCCCAATGAGCGCAATCCGGCCGCGGCCAGTTCGGCGCTCGAGGCGCTGAAGCGTCCCTTGCAGATTCTCGAGAAGGCGCTGCGGAACGGGGGTGGGTTCCTGGTCGGAGGGCGCTTCACGGTCGCCGACCTCAACGCCGTCACCTGCGTCTTCTATCTGCGGTTCACCCCACAGGCGCTCGCCGACAAGCCGGCGATACGGGCCTGGTACGATGCCGCAATGGCCCGCCCCGCCAATCGGGTAGCGTTCGCCATGCGCGGCGACTGACGCGCCACGGCGGAGAAGTGCTGGACGGCGAATTGGCGCCGCTGCTTCGAATTAAGCTGAGATGACCTTTGTATTACGAAGTTTTAAGTTGTGCATATCGCATCGGATTCATAGCTTGCCGGCGGCGACATGACCAAAACCCATTATCGAGTGGGAAGGTTGTCGTGTTGCATAGAAAATCATGGCAAAATTGGTCGCGAGCCGGAGTATTGCGGCATTGAATTGCCGCAAAGTTGCTTGGTATTTGGCAAGAGTAAGGCATTTTCGACATGCATGGATCAACTACGATCGGATGGAAGATCACGGTGACGGCGGTGTCGGAGCCGCTATTCGAGCGCTACGCGGTTGCCGAGCGCGCCCGCGCAAGGGCCGTCGAGCTGATCCGCGAGCGGAAGGGGGCGAGCGTCGATGAATTGATCGAGGCCAGGTACGCCTTGACCGAGGACGACCTCACCGAGATCGGCCTGAAGCCGGGCCAGCATTGTCGCATTTGACGAGGTCCGGCTCGCCGCAAGCTGCTCCAGCCTCAGGCAAACCGCTCTCTCGCCCTGGCGCGCGCCTTCATCGCTTCCGCCTCGCGGTCACGCGCCGGCCGGGCCGTCTCCAGCGAATGCAGAAGCCGATGGGCGGCATCCGAAACCTCGTCGATCGTCCGATTGAACGCCGCCTCGTTCGCCCGCGAGGGGTGGGTGAAGCCGCTCAGCTTGCGAACGAATTGCAGCGCGGATGCGCGAATTTCATCGTCCGTTGCGGGCGGCTCGAAATTGAAGAGCGTGCGGATGTTTCGGCACATCGGTGCCTCCTGTTTCGGATGTCCAGAGGTTTGTGGGCAAACCGCTAATGTAGGCGACATCTCGCTTGCTGCCTATGGCTTGCGGCGCCGGCACGGTTCTGCGTCGACACCGTTCCGCGTCGATACGGTTCTGTTGGGAGATGCCGCCCGCCGGTATAGTGATGGAAGGCGGCTGGCCTTCTTCGTTTTTCAGGACCGAGCGATGTCGTCTTCAGATGCGGAGCCCGTCACCATAGCCGTCGATGATGCGGTTCGGGTCTCCGGCCTCCTGCAAGCCTCGCCGCGGCCGCGGGCCTGCTACGTGCTGGCGCATGGCGCGGGGGCCGGCATGGCCCATCCGTTCATGGCGGCGGTCGCGGCGGAGCTCGGCCAGCGAGAAATCGCGACCTTGCGCTATCAGTTCCCCTATGTGGAGCAGCGCGGCAAGCGACCGGATCCGCCGAAGCTCGCTCAAGCGAGCGTCCGCGCCGCCGTGGCCGAGGCCCGCCGCCTGCTGCCCGAGCTGCCGCTGTTCGCCGGCGGCAAGTCATTCGGCGGGCGCATGACCTCGCAGGCGCAAGCCGCGGATCCGCTTCCTGGCGTGCGCGGGCTGGCCTTCCTCGGATTTCCACTGCATCCCGCCGGACGCCCTTCGCAGGAGCGCGGCAAGCATCTCTTCGACGTGCAGGTGCCCATGCTGTTCCTGCAAGGGACCCGCGACGCCCTCGCGATGCTGGATCAGCTCGAGCCTGTCTGCGAAGCGCTCGGCTCGCGCGCGGAATTGAAGCTGTTTCAGGACGCCGATCACTCGTTTCACGTGCCGGCGCGGACCGGGCGCAAGGATGCGCAAGTCCGCGGCGACATATTGGATGCGCTCGCGGCTTGGATCGATGGCGTGATCGCGCGTTGAAAAGGGGAGGGTTGGGGCGGGGATCTGTTTTCGCAACGGTCTCCCGAGCGGGAGAAGGAGGCGCCTCGTCCCTTCGGCGATCGCTGGGCCTCAGCCCTTGCGCACCTTGAGCGGGGCCGAGACCGGGACAGCGATGGTCTCGTCCTTCGGAAGCTTGAAACCCAGGTCGCGGAGCTTCTGATCGAACCGCTCCCAATCCGCCTTTATCTCGGCTGCCGGTCGAGCCTCCTTCATCGACAGGACCTCGACGCCATCTTCTTCCTGGAATTCGGTCCGGATCGATTGCGGCGCTACGCCTTGCTTTCCGCCTTGAATCGGCAGCTTGAACTGCGGCTGAGCGCGCAACTCCTCCGGGGAAAGCGGTTTGGCGCGCCTTTGTCGCGGCGCGCGCTTTGCCTTGGGCGAAGCCGGCTTCGCCGGCCGATGCAGTTGGAACAACCGATCTTGCGGCCGCAAACGATCGGCGCGCTCGCCGGCGTCGCGGAAATATTCGAGGCCTTCGGCGTCGAGGAATGCGCGAACCGAGCCGCAAGGCTCGGCGCTCGCCTCCAAGCTGCGCCTGCTGAGCGCCCGGGCGATCTCGCTAGTGATCTCGGAGCAGTAGGAGCCGCCGTTCCGATACGTCCCGTAGCTGTAGACGGCGTGGCAGGTCCCTTTGTATGCGCCATCGCCGAGGTCGCGAACGATCATGTCCCGGGTCGCCCGGCCGAGACTCACTTCCGGCGAGTAGATGTCGCCGTCGAGCTCCATCCAGAGAATGCAGGCGTGATCGGTGGCATTGATGCTCATGACGCCTTCTTTCGCGAGGATTTGGCACCGTGCTCCGAAGACTTGGCACTGTGCTCAGAAGTCCTGGCACCGTGCTCCTTCGAGACTTCGGAGGCTTTGCCCTTGCCGCCGGCGATGGGGAGCTTGAACTGCGGCTGATCGCGATGCTTCGCGGAGGCGGCCTTCTTCTTCGCGGCCGGGGCCGGATTGGCGGCCGGCGTCCGCTTTCCCTCAGCGACGCTGCGCTTCAGCGCCTCCATCAGGTTGATGACGTTGCCGGCGGCGGGCGCGCTGCGAGACGGCTTCGGCTTGAAGCCCGCCTGCTTGGCGCGGACCAGTTCGACGACGGCATCCTCGTAGCGATCAGTGAACTCGGCCGCATCGAAATGGCCGGACTTGCGCTCGATGATGACCTTGGCCATCTCCTTCAGATCCTTGTCGAGCTTGAGGTCAGGCACCTCCTCGAAATAAGCGTCCTCGTTGCGCACCTCATAAGCGTAGCGCAGCGTCGTTCCCAAAAGACCCTTCTCCCAGGGCTCGATCATGATGATGCGCTCGCGTCGGGCGATGACGACCCGCCCGAGGCCGACGACGCCTTCATCGCGCATCGCGTCGCGGATGACCGTGAACGCCTCTTCGCCCACCCTTTCGGTCGGGGCGATGTAATAGGGCGTGTCCAGATAGCGCGGATCGATCTCGTCGCGCGGCACGAATTTCTCGATGTCGATCGCGTGCGTGCTCTCGAGGCGAATCTGGTCGAGATCGGCATCCTCGATCGGCAAATAATGCTCGCGGTCGACCGGATAGCCCTTGATCTGATCTTCCGACTCGACCGGCTCGCCAGTCTCGGCGTCGACGAATTGCCGCTTCAGGCGATTGCCCGTCTTGCGGTTGAGCGTGTTGAAGGTCACGCGCGCCGAGGAGCTCGATGCCGGATAGAGCGCAATCGAGCAGGAGACGAGCGACAGCTTCAGGAAGCCCTTCCAGTTGCTCCGCGGCGCCATGACACACACTCCAACTATACAAGATGGTTAAACATCGAACGCCTTGCCATCCGAGTCAACTCGAGACGATGAGCTTGGTTTCCGGAGCGTCATCGTTCTCGTCTTGGTTCTTGTCTTGTTCCCGCAGTCCATTCGTTTGGGGGGCCCATCTTGGATTTTCCCGACCATTCACCTCTTCCTGCGGCCTGCGCCCGGCAGGCGCTGGCGAAGGGCGAAGAAGCCGTCCCAGGGATCTCGTCTGAGCACGTTCAGGCGACGGGTGATGTTGTCGACCCGGTAGTGGTCGGCCTTCACGGCGTCCGACAGCTCGTCCCAGCCGAGCGGCGTCGACACCGCAGCCCCGCGCCTCGCCCGGGTCGAATAGGCCGCGACCGCCGTCGCGCCGCGAGCATTGCGCAGGTAGTCGAGAAAGATGCGGCCCGTGCGTTTGCTCTTGGCCATGTTGGTGAGGTAACGGCGCGGACTGTCGGCTGCCACGGCGTCCACCAGTTCCTTGCTGAAGGCCTTTGCGGCATCCCATGCGAGCGAGGGGAGGAGGGGGACCACCACATGCAGCCCCTTGCCTCCGGTCGTCTTGACGAAGCTTTCGAGCCCGATATCCCCGAGGCGTTGGCGCAGCTCGCGGGCGCCCGCGATCACCGCTCCCCAAGAAACGCCGTCACCCGGATCGAGGTCGAAGATGAGGCGGTCCGGCCGCTCGAGATCGGCGATCGTCGAGCCCCAGGGATGAATCTCGAGCACGTTGCCCTGCACCAGCTCGATGAGACCGTCGAGGTCCTCGATGGCCAGCATGGGCTCGGCATCGCCCGTGTCGACTTGCTTGATGGCGGCCCCCAAGCCGCCCCAGGCGTGCTTGGCGAAGAAGCATTGAGCCGCGATCCCGCCAGGGCATCGCAACAGGGCGAGCGGGCGCTTGACGAGATGGGGAAGGATCCAGTCGGCGATCTCGGCGTAGAAGTCGGCAAGCCCCTGCTTGGTGATGCCCTCTTCCGGCCATAGCACGCGATCGGGATGCGTCAGGCGCCAGTCATGCGGCGCGGCCGATTTGCCGCCAGGGGGACGAGCTTCCCGCATGACCTCGCTCGGCTCCTTGTCTTCCCGTATTCCCCGGTAGGAGGAATGCCACAATACGCCGTCCTTCGACCAGCCGCGATATTCGATCTCGACCACCACCCGCGGCTCGACCCAGCGCACCCCCTTCTCGGCGCCGGCGATCGGCTTTCGGCCGAATTGCGGCTTGTCGATGGTGATCGGCTCGAGAGCGCTGAAGAAGGTCTGCGCCTCATCCGCCGACAGCCCCGTGCCGACGCGGCCGGCATGGATGAGCTTGCCGTCTTCATAGTAGCCGAGGACGAGCGATCCGACCGCCTTTTTGCTCGCGGTCGACGGCACATAGCCGACGACCACGAATTCCTGGCGCGCGAAGCTTTTCGATTTGAGCCAATGGTTCCCGCGCCCCGATACATAAGGCGTGTCCCGCCGCTTGGAGACGATGCCCTCGAGCCCCAGGCGACAGGCATGCTCGAAGGCCTCGGGGCCGTGGCCCTCGACATGGTCGCTATAGGCAATCGCCCCTCCGGCGGAGGCGAGGACCTCCTTCAGCAAGCCCTTGCGGTCGACGAGGGGGGCTCCGCGCAAATCCGACCCGTCGAAATAGAGGATGTCGAAGACGAGATAGCGAAACCGGTCTTGCCGGCCCGCTCTCAAATCGGTGACGAGATCGTTGAAGCTCGAAACGCCGGCCGCGTCCTCGACCACGATCTCGCCGTCGAGCAGCGCCGAGGGAAGGCGCAACACCTTCAGCGCCGAAGCGATCGATTCGAAACGGTGCGTCCAGTCGAGCCCCTTTCGGGACAGGAGCTTCACCTCGCGCGCGTCGATCCGCGCCTGCAGGCGGTAGCCGTCGAACTTGATCTCATGCAGCCAGTCCGCCCCGGCGGGAGGGTGCGCCGCCGGTGCGGCGAGGCTCGGCTCGACGAACACCGGCAGCAATCCCTTGCGCGCGCCTTTCAGGCGGCGAGCTTCGGGTAGCTTCTGCGTCCGGCGGCGAGCGATGTCCTTCCTGTCCTTATGGTCATCGCGGACCAGCTCGGCCTTGGCCAGCTCCTCATTGGTCTTGCCCGACAACACGGACGTCGTTTCCTTCTCGAGAACATCGGGCTCGGTGGCGCTCCGCGCATAGTCGTCGGCGGCTTTCATGAGCAGCCATTGTTCCTTCTTCTCGCCCGGGCGAGGTTTCATGCGCACGAGATGCCATCGGCCCTTGAGGCGCTCCCCGTCGAGCTCGAATTCGAGGTGGCCCTTGGTCAAGCCCCATTCCGGGTCGAAGGCCGGCGTCCAGGTTCCGCGATCCCAGACGATCATGGTGCCGCCGCCATATTCGCCCTTCGGGATCACGCCCTCGAAATTGAGATACTTCATCGGGTGATCTTCGGTTCGCACCGCGAGGCGCTTGTCCTGCGGGTCGAAGCTCGGCCCCCGCGTCACGGCCCAGCTCTTGAGGACGCCGTCGAGCTCGAGCCGCAGATCGAAATGGAGCCGCCGCGCATCGTGCTTTTGAACCACGAACTGCCAAGCTTTGCCCGTTCCACGCTTGGGCGCGGGCTCCGAGGTGCGGGCGAAATCCCGCTTGCCGCGATAGGCCTTCAACGGATCTTGGCGATCCGATCGGCGCTTGGTCGCGCGGGCGGCGGGGCGAGCCTGAGCCCTATCGGTCGAGGGCTTGATCTTGGGGACCTTTCGGGGCGGCTTGGCCATGGCTCGACCTTAGCAGATCGGGAAAGCCCATGCAGAAGCGAGGCCGCGCAATGCGAAGTGCCGCACGCGACTCCGAAAGAGCTAACCCAATCGCTCACATTCGTTCACAAAGCATCAGAACTTGCCAAATGGCGTCAGAGCTGCCATCGTCGGTGCAACGAGAACCGGCGGGAGGATGATGTGCGTGTCGGCTATATCGGCGTCGGCCTGATGGGCCATGGCGCGGCCAAGAACATTCTCGAGAAGGGTTATCCGCTCACCGTCATGGGCCATCGCAACCGCGAGCCGGTGGATGATCTCGTGAGGCGGGGTGCGTGCGAGGCGAAGAGCCCGGCCGAGCTCGCTAGGGCTTGCGATGTCGTCTTCACCTGCCTGCCTTCCTCGGTCGAGATGGAGACCACGGTTTTCGGCAAAGACGGTCTCCTCGACGCGATGAGGCCGGGCGCCATCCTCGTCGATTCGACGACCGCCGATCCGAACGCCACGCGCCGCATCGGGATGGCGCTCGCCGAGCGCGGCATCGGCATGGTCGACGGGCCGCTCGGTCGCTCGCCGAAGGAAGCGGAGGCCGGCAAGCTCAACACCTTCCTCGGCGGCGATGCGGCGACCATCGCCAAGGTCAGGCCGATCATCGCCTGCTACGCCGAGACCATCATCGAGGCCGGCGCGCTCGGCGACGGGCACACGCTGAAGCTCGTCAACAACTTCATCTCGATCGGCACCAACGCGGTCATCGCCGAGGCGCTGGCCACCGCGTCGAAGCTCGGCCTCGACATGAGGAAGCTCTTCGAGGTCGTGTCGTCGGGCGGCGCCAACAGCGCCATGTTCCAAATGGTGATGCCCTGGACGCTCGACGGCGACGACAGCCGGCTCAAGGGACCGCTGCGCATCGCCGGCAAGGACATGCGCTTCTATTGCCGCCTCGCCGAATCGGTGCAGATGGCGTCCTTCGTCGCCCAGGCGGTGAACCAGACCTACCAGCTCGCGAACGCGCAAGGCCATGGCGAGCGCTTCATGCCGGTGCTTCCCGGCATCCTGGCGCAGCTGAACGGCGCCAAGATCCGCGATCTGTGACTGCGCGATCCGTGACGATGCCGCTCCCCTCGGTCGGTCGCACCCGCGCCGGCGCGGGCCGGCCGGCGTCGAGGCCGGCCGCGCCTGGCGAAGCCCGCGCGCGGACGCTGATCCCGGCCGAGCGCCAGGCCCGCATCGTCGAGATCATCCGCCGGCAAGGGGCCGCCTCCATCCATGCGATTGCGCTCGCGATGAAGGCCTCGGTCTCGACCATACGGCGCGATCTCGAGGAATTGACCGAGCGCGGCTATCTCGACCGCACCCATGGCGGCGCGATCCAGCGCTCCCGCTTCCGTACCACCTTCGAGCCGAGCCAGGAGATCGCCGGCCGCTTGGCCCATGCCGAGAAGCTGGCGATAGCCCGCCATGCCGCCTCGCTCATCGGCGCCGGCCAGAGCGTCGCCTTCGATTCGAGCTCGACCGTGCTCGAGGCGGCGCGCGCCGTCGCCATGCGGCGCATCCCGCTCACGGCGGTGACCAACGATCTGCGCATCGGCCAGGAGCTCGGCCTCGCGGAGGGCGTCAAAGTCATCCTCACCAGTGGCGCCTTGCGCGAAGGATCCATGACGCTCGTCGGCGAGACGGCGATCGCCTTCATCTCGCGCCTGAAGGTCGACATCGCCTTGATCGGCATCCACTCGCTCGAGGGGTTGAGGCCGTCGGAGACCTCGCTCGAGGTCGCCGCGGTGAAGCGCGCCTTCATCGCCTCGGGCCGCAAGGTGCTGCTGCTCGCCGATTCGACGAAGTTCGACAGCCCGGCCTTCACCGAGATCGGCGGCCTCGAGCTTTTCGAGGAGCTGGTGACCGATCAGGGCATCGCTGCTTCCGTCAGGCGGTCGGTCGAGAAGCGCGGCGTCAAGGTGACGGTCGTGCGGCCGGGAGGTGCCGCGTGATCGCAGTCGACATCCTCGCCGATGACCTTACCGGCGCGCTCGACGCAGGCGCCTGCTTCGCCACTCCGGACGCGCCGCTGCCGGTGCGCTGGCGCGCCTCGTCTCGGGGCTCAGGAGCTCGGGGACCGGGAGCCTGGGACCGAGGAGCCGGCGCCTTCGACAGCGAGACCAGAAGCGTCCCTGCGGAAGAGGCCGCCCGGCGCACCGTCTCGCTGCTTTCCGGTCTCGGCCGAGGACGCCTCGCGTTCAAGAAGGTCGATTCGCTGCTGCGCGGCAACACGATCCATGAGATCGGCGCCTGCATCGACACTGGCCGCTTCGCGAGCGTGGTGATCGCGCCCGCCTTCCCGGCCCAGGGCCGGATCACGCGCGGTGGACAGCAATACAGCCGCGGCCGCGACGATGAGGATTGGCTGCCGATCGGCCCCAATCTCATGGACGCATCGAAACTCTGGGCGAAGCCGGCGCGGCTCCTTCCCGCCGACGAGACCGCCCGCGGTTCGGCGACCCTCGTCTGCGATTGCGCGCAGGAGCGAGATCTCGCCTCGCTGCCTCGCCGCGTCGCCGGAATGACGGCGCCGCTTCTGTGGTGCGGAACGGCCGGGCTGGCGCGCGCGCTCGCGGGCGTTGGCGTGCGGGTGCGCCCGCCGCCCGCGCGGCGCATCCTGGTGCTCGTCGGCAGCGACGATTGCGTATCGGCGCGCCAGGTCGAAGCGCTCGACTGCGGCCGGCTGCTGCGGATCGCCGGCGCGCGGGCGGCCGAGGCGACCCGCACGATGCTGACCGATCCGGCCGCAACCGAGCGCGTCGTCGTTCTTCGCCTCATCAGACCCGAGCTCGAGGACGAGGGCGGGGCAGGCGCCTTCGCCGGCGCGCTGGGGAGGCTCCTCGCCGGAGTGGCCGCGCCCGACCTCTTCATCGCGACAGGAGGCGACACCTTGATGGCCGTGCTCGCGGCCGTCGGCGCCGACCATGCGCAGGCGCTGGGCGAGATCGAGCCCGGCATCCCGCTGGCGATGGTCAAAGGCGGGGCTTGGGACGCATGCAGCTTCGTCTCCAAGGCGGGCGGGTTCGGGCATAGCGGCACCTTGCGCCAGATCGTCCAGGACGCGCTTCGGAAGGAGTAGCCATGCACGCGCCCCCCCGCATCGGCATCACCATGGGCGACCCGAATGGGATCGGCCCCGAAATCCTGCTCGATGCGGTCGAAAGGCTGGCGCCGAGGATCGCCGCGGGTGACTACACGCTTGTCGCCATCGGGTCGGCCACGGTGCTGAATGAGGTGGCCGCGCGGCGAGGCGTCACGCTGCGTTTCGCATCGGCGTTCGAGGAAGCGGCGCCCAAACAGTCGGCGCCTAAACAATCGGCGCCCAAACAATCACCTTGGCCGTCTCTGCCTTTGGTGAACACCGGCGAGCCGTCATCCTTGCTGCGCCCGGGACAGGTCGCCGCCGAGGCCGGGCAACTCGCCTATCTCGCCGTGGAACGAGCGATTCGGCTGGCGCTTGCGGGCAGCATCGACGCGATGGTGACCGGGCCGATCAGCAAGGAGGCGATCAACCTCGCCGGCCACCGCTATGCCGGCCACACGGATATGCTCGCCCATCTCACCGGCAGCCCGTCGAGCGTCATGATGCTCGCCCACGGACCGTTGCGGGTCACGCATGTGTCGACCCATATCGCCTTGTCGAAAGTGCCGTCCATGCTCACGCCGGAGCGGCTGCGCACGGTCCTGTCGCTGACGCTCGCGGCGCTCGACGAGCTCGGCATCGAACGGCCCCGCATCGCCATCGCCGCGCTCAACCCGCATGCGGGCGAAGGCGGCATGTTCGGCCGCGAGGATATCGACATCACCATGCCGGTCGTGTCGGAGGCGCGCTCGCGCGGCCTTGCCGTCGAGGGGCCGGTGCCCGGCGATACGGTCTTCGTCAAGGCGGCCGCCGGCCAGTTCGACGCGGTGATCGCGATGTATCACGACCAGGGCCACATCCCGGTGAAGCTGCTCGGCTTCCGCGTCGACGCGGCGACGGGCAGATGGCTCGACCTCGGCGGCGTCAACATCACGCTCGGCCTGCCGATCATCCGCACCTCGGTCGATCACGGCACGGCCTTCGATATCGCGGGCCGCGACCTCTCGAATTCCAGCAGCCTCGTCGAGGCGATCGATTATGCGCGGCGCCTGTCGATCGGGCGACGCGCCAAGACCATGCCGGCGGCGGAGGCCAGATGAGCGACGATATCTGCATCGATCCTGCGGAGCTGCGCGCCTTCGCCACTTCGATCTTCGGGGCGGCGGGCTCACGGGCCGGGGAGGCGCGCATCGTCGCCGACCATCTGGTCGAGGCCAATCTGCGCGGCCATGATTCGCACGGCATCTTCCGCGTCATGAAATATCTCGACTGGGTCGCTGCCGGAGACCTCCTGCCGAACCGGCATGCCGAGATCGTGTCGGAGCGCACGGCCCTGATGATCGTCGACGGCGGCTTCGGCTACGGGCAGGTCATCGGCCGGGAGGCGATGCAGCTTGCGGCAGCGCGGGCGAAGACGCATGGGTTGTGCGCCGTCGCCATCCGTAATTGCGGCCATCTCGGGCGGATCGGCGCCTTCGCCGAGCAGCTCGCGGATGCGGGCCTCGTCTCGGTGCATTTCGTCAACACCTCCGGCTTCGGCATCCTCGTCGCGCCCCATGGCGGCAGCGACCGGCGCCTATCGGCCAATCCGATCGGCGCCGGCGCGCCGCGCCGCGGCGGCTCGCCGCTCATCCTCGACTTTGCCACGTCGGCGCTGGCGGAAGGCAAGATCCAGGTCGCGCGCAACCGCGGCGAGGCTCTGGGAGAGGGGCTCGTCATCGACGGCGCAGGGCGGCCGACCACGGACCCTGAAGCCTTCTACGCCTCGCCGCCCGGCGCCATCTTCCCCTTCGGCGGCCATAAGGGCTACGGCCTCTCCTTCTTCTGCGAAGTGCTCGCGGGCTCGCTGACCGGCGGCGGCAGCAGCCATCCCGACAACCCGACGGCGTCGCGCCTCGTCAATAACATGCTCAGCCTCGCGCTCGACCCCGCGGCCTTCCCGAGCGCCGACTTCGCAGCGGACATCGAACGCCTCTGCGCCTGGGTCACATCCTCGCCGCCGATGACGAAGGACGGGCGCGTCATGCTGCCCGGCGAGATCGAGGCGCAAACGCTCGCCACGCGATCGCGAACGGGAATTCCGCTCGACGCCGTGACCCGGCGCGGGCTCGCGGAGGCCGCCCGCAGGCTTGCCGTCGAGGTACCAAGGGGGATCGCGCCATGAGCGGCGACCAGATTGAAGCAGAGGCGATGCGCCCGAACCCGGTACGCGCCAAGCTGCGCCAAGGCGGCCTCGCCATCGGGCCGATGATCTTCGAATTCTTCACGCCCGGCCTGTTCGCGATCTGTGCGCGGGCAGGCGCCGACTTCTGCCTCATCGACATGGAGCATAGCGGCATCGGCATGGATACCGTGAGGGCGCAGCTCGCTTTCGCGCGCGGCACCGGCGTCGCGCCCTTCGTGCGCGTGCCGGCCAACGCCCAGCATCTGATCGCGCCGGTGCTCGATGCCGGCGCGCTCGGCATCATGGCGCCGCTGATCGAAGACGGCGCGCAGGCAAGCGCGCTGACCGATGCCTGCCGCTATCGCCCTGACGGACGCCGCGGCCTCGGATTCTCGGTCGCCCATGACGATTACGCCGAAGGCGACGTCGCCGCGAAGATCAGGGCCGCCAATGAACGCACGCTGGTGATCGCCCTGATCGAGTCCGAGAAAGGCATCCGCAACGTCGAGGACATCGTGGCGGTGCCCGGCATCGATGTCGGCTGGCTCGGACATTACGATCTCACCGACAGCATGGGCTTCCCCGGCGCCTTCGACCGCCCGGAATTCGACGCCGCCGTCGAGGCGCTGCTTGCGGCCTGCGCTCGCCACCGCAAGGCCGCCGGCATCCTGGCGACCACGCCCGGCCAGACTTCCGCCTGGCGCCGCCGCGGCTTCCGCTGCCTCGGCTTCGGCGCCGACACCGGTCTCTTCCGTGACGCCCTGAAGGAGGGGATCGTGGAAATCCGCGCGCAGGCCGGCATCGCGCCTCGACCCTGACGATCCGGCGCGCGGGGTTTCGGCTCGCCCTCGCGCCTTCCCACAAGAGCCCTGGGAGGACTACATGATGAGAAACGCGTTCTATGCCCTGACCATCGCCGCCTCGGCGGCCTTGGCGCTCTGCGCCATGCCCGCCAAGGCGGAATCGACGCTCGACCGCATTCTCAAGGAGAAGAAGATCCGCATCACCGCGGAGGTCACCTCGCCACCCTTCGGCATCATCGATCAGAGCGGCCAGCCGGACGGATCGGAGATCGCGGTTTCGAGGCAGCTCGCCAAGGATCTCGGCGTCGAGCTCGAGCTCGTCCAGGTGACGGCGCCGCAGCGCATCCCGACGCTGCTCTCCGGCCGTGCCGATGTCGCGATCTCCTCGCTCAGCATCACGGTCGATCGCGCCAAGACGGTCGCGTTCGCCAATCCGCACGGGGTGCTCAGCGTCGTGATCACGGCGCCGGCGGGAACGGCGATCAAGGACGCGGCCGGCCTTGCCGGCAAGCGCATCGGCATCACGCGCGCGACGCTCGAGGAGGCGACAGTGCCGAAGATCGCGCCGCAGGACGCCAAGATCGTCTTCTTCGACGATATCGCCGCCACCATCCAGGCCCTGTTGTCGGGACAGGTGGATGCCGCGGCTTTTTCGGCCTTCGCGGCCAAATCCGTCGCCGACCGCAATCCGAACATGAAGCTCGAGAACAAGTTCACGGTCGCGACCGCCTATTATTCGGCGGTCGTCCGCCCGGCCGACCAGGAATTGCTGCGCTTCCTCAATACCTGGGTGTTCCTGCGCACGCAGGACGGCACGCTCGCCTCGATCTACGAGAAATATACGGGTGTGAAGCTCGGCGCCCTGCCGGTCTTCTGACGGCTCGGCTCGCATGAGCCTTGCCGGGTGAAGCGCGAGCCTGCGCCTCGTGGCCTATGTCTTCCAGTTCGGCATCGTCGCCGATCATGCCGATGAGCTGATCGCCGGCGCGATCGCGACGTTGCGGCTGTCCGTCATCGCCATGGTGCTCGGGCTTGCCGTCGCCGCGATCTGCGCCTTCCTGCGCGCGGCCGGCCCTTGGCCGCTGCGCCATGGCGTCGGCCTCTATGTCGAGGTGATCCGCAATACGCCGTTTCTGGTGCAGCTGTTCGTCATCTATTTCTCGCTGCCCGCCATCGGCATCCGCTTCGATCCGGACATTGCGGCCATCATCGGCATGTCCATCAATTTCGGCGGCTATGCCACCGAGATTCTGCGGGCCGGCGTCGAGGCCGTGCCGCGCGGCCAGATCGAGGCCGGCCGGGCGCTCGGCCTGACGCGGCTGCGCATCTTCATGCTCATCATCGCCTATCCGGCGGTGAAGACGGTCTACCCCGCGCTCGCCAGCCAGTTCGTCATCCTGCTGCTCGGCTCGAGCGTGATCTCGACGATCTCGGCGTTCGAGTTGACCGGCGTGACGAACTCGCTGCAGTCGCAGACCTTCCGGGCCTTCGAGTTCTACTTCGTCGGCGCGGCGATCTATCTCGCGCTGGCGCTCGCGGTCAAAGCGGTGCTTCGCGGCATCTACTGGTTCTGCTTCGAGCGCGGACGGGCGGCCTGACATGCGCGTCTTCGGCGGACCCGAATTCCTGTTCCTGCTCGAAGCGCTTCGCTGGACGCTGCTCTTGTCCGCCGTCGCCTTCCTCGGCGGGGGCGCGGCGGGTCTCCTCGTCGCGCTCTTGCGGATCAGCCCGTTCAGGCCGCTGCGCATCGCCGCGAGCGCCTATGTGCAGCTGTTCCAGGGCACGCCGGTGCTGATGCAGCTGTTCATCGCCTATTACGGCGTCGCGGTGCTGTTCGATCTGCGCATCGAGCGCTGGTCCGCCGTCGCCTTGACGTTCAGCCTCTACGCGGCGGCGTTTCTCGGCGACATCTGGCGCGGCTGCGTCGAGGCGGTGCCCCGCACGCAGTGGGAGGCGGCCGAATGCCTGTGCCTGAGCTATCCGGCCCAGCTCGTCTATGTGATCTTGCCTCAGGCGGCGAGGATCGCCATTCCGCCGACCGTCGGCTTCCTGGTGCAGCTCGTCAAAGGCACTTCGATCGGCTCGATCATCGGTTTCGTCGAGCTCACCAGGGCCGGTCAGCTCATGACCAACGTGACGTTCCAGCCGATGATCATCTATCCGATCGTCGCCGTGCTGTATTTCATGATCTGCTGGCCCTTATCCTATCTCAGCCAGCTTCTCGAAAGGCGGCTCGATGCCACTCGTGGCCTTGCGCAAGGTCTCTAAGCGCTACGGCGAGCACTGCGTGCTCGACGAGATCGATCTTGCGATCGAGCCCGGCGAGGTCGTCGCCGTGATCGGCCGCAGCGGCTCCGGCAAGAGCACGCTCCTGCGCTGCATCAACGGTCTCGAAGCGATCGACGGCGGCGAGATCGTCGTCAACGGGCTGACGGTCGGCCGCGGCCGCGCCGCCCGGCGGGCGTTGCATCGCCAGATCGGCATCGTCTTCCAGAGCTTCAACCTGTTTCCGCATCTGTCGGTCGAGCGCAACGTCACGCTCGGCCCGACGATCGGCAAGGGCGTGCCGCGCGAAGAGGCGCGCCGGCTCGCGGGCGAAGCTCTCGCGGCGGTCGGCCTGTCGGATCTCGCCGCGCAGTATCCGAGCCGGCTGTCGGGCGGCCAGCAGCAGCGGGTCGCGATCGCGCGCGCCCTCGTGATGCAACCCTCGCTGCTGCTGTTCGACGAGATCACCTCCTCGCTCGACCCCGAGCTCGTCGGCGAGGTCGTCCGCGTGCTGGCGAAGCTCGCCGGCGAGGGGCGCACGATGCTCCTCGTCACTCATGAGCTCGGCTTCGCGCGCTCCGCGGCCACGCAGGTCGTGTTCATGCACCAGGGACGGATCTGGGAACGCGGAACCCCGCAGGCGCTGTTGACGCAGCCGCGAACGCCCGAGCTCGGCGCCTTCCTGAATGCCATGCCCAGCGTGTCTGCGGTTTCGTAGCGTCGCCAGAAGGGATGTGCAAAGTCCGAATTTCGTGGAATCATGCGCGACAGCGCGAATAATCGGGAGCGATCGCTGATGGCCATTTCAGATGAGCAAGCTGAGGCTGCTGCGGCAGGCCGCCGCTACCGGCACGTGCCGGGCCATTCGGGCGAGTGGCTGAGCACGGTCTATGCCGTGCTGGTCACGATCGGAGCCGGCTATTTCTTTTGGAGCTATCCCGACTGGCATTCGACGGAGGTCGGCATCTACAAATATCTCGCGCCCTGGCTGGTGCTGCTCTATCTCGGACCGCAGATCTATCTCCTGATGTCCGCATTGCGAGCGAGCCAGAACGTGTCCATCATCGACCTCCTCGCGGCCGTGCTGCCGGCCGGATTGGGGGCGCTGCTGTTCGTCGACTATGTGCGCGGCAACTCCCACCTCTCGGGCGAGCAGCTCAATCTTCTGTTCGTGATGATCGGCACCAGCCTGACCGAGGCCGGCCTCACGCTCAAGACTCGCTTCGAGATGAAGGGCAGGACGTTCCAGGCCGCTTGAGCGCGCGCTAGCCGCCCTGGACCGACGAAGACGGCCTCTCCGTTGCAGAGGCCTGGATGAGCGCTCGCGTATAGCCCAGCGCAAAGGCGAAAAACCGCTCGCGGCCCGGGTCCAGATCCGAGAGGGGCACATGATCGGGGCAGAGGATGCCGTCATAGTCCGCCGCCCGGTAGGCGCGGATGCAGGCCGGCATGTCGACGCTGCCCTCATCGGGAAAGCATTCGCGGAAGTCGAGATAGCCCCCTTTGATATTGCGGAAATGCACCATGAAGATGCGCTTTCGCGCACCGAACTCGCGGATCGCCGCGAGCACGGTCTCGGTCGGATGTTCGGACATTTCCGCGATCGCGCCCTGGCAGAAATTGAAGCCATGCGCCGGGTTCTCCGGAGCGAGATCGAGAAAGCGGCGCATGCCCGCGACGGAGCCGAGGACGTGGTTGACCCCGTTCAGCCCGCCAGGCGGGTAGGCGGGATCCTGGGGATGGGCCGCCAGCCTGACGCCTGAGCGCTCGGCGGTCGGCAGGATCGCCTCGACGAGATATTCGAGCGCCTGCCAGCCTTCGGCCTGCGTCACGCCGCCGGCCTCGCTGCCGAGCACCTGCCCGCAGGCCTCGGGGTTGCCGCCGGGCTTCACCGCGGCGTCGGCGCCGCGTAAGCCCGAGCCCGGATGGGCGACGCCCCAATAGGAATATCGGTCATCCTTGTCCGGCGAATAATCGGCTGCCCGGAAGGCGCTGCAGCGCACGCCCCCGCGCCCCTCGACGAAGCCCGTGCGCGTGATCCCCACCATCTGGGCATTGTATTTCAGCGTCGCCACGCCGCCCTCCGCCGCCGCGCGGATGTCGTTCCGCAACCGCTCCGCGATCGCCGAGGCCCGATCGGGGGCGCGCAGGCTGTCGAGAAGGATCGAGCTCACATCGAGGGCGAGGACCTCGAGCGCGAGGCCGAAGCTCTCGACCCATTGCCGTTGCGCGGCGACCTTGCCGGCATCCCAGCAGCCATGCTCGCCGAGAAGCTGCCGGTTCGGCCGGCTGTCGATGACGATCCGCTTCACGCCGAGCTGGGCGGAGAGGCGCAGCCGGTCTTCGCTCGGGTCGATGAGCTGCTCGCCGATATCCATGTCGTCAGGCCTTTCCTCTGCAGAACTGGAGCGCATAGAGCCCGCGTTCGAAGCCCTCCGCGGCGCCGGCCGTCTCGAGGCCGCCGGCGACCAGCATGTCGCAGGCCTTGTCGGCGGCGGCCGGATCGGATGCCTCCACCATGACGATCCAGGCCGGGATGCCGACCTTGCGTCCCTTGCGCTCCGCCGTCTCGACATCGCTCGCCGACCGGTCGGCGATGCATAGATGCACCCCGCACACGCCCTCGACCCGCAGCAGCGGCGGCAGCATTCTGTCGGTGAGATCGCGTTCGAGCGCAGCTTCCCGTCCAGGCTCTGAATCGAAGCGCAGCGTCAAGATGGAACCCCCTTCGCCGCATCCTTGCGAGAAGGCGACCCTGCAAATGCCGCGCGAGGTGTTGCGGAAGGCCTGCGTCGCCTGCCGTGTCCAAGGGGTCGGATTGTTCAAGCGCTCGAGATAATCAGCTCCCGTGAGGACGCGATCGTCATCCGCCTCGTAGAGCGTGTAGTATTGCGGAGAACCGTAGGCGGCGACATAGCGGCGGCCGCGCCGGAAGCCCGGGATCGCCACCCGCTCCGGCATGTGCTCGCGGTTGTGCCATTCGATGAAATCGGCTCGGCCCTCGGGCAGGATGTCGTTCCAGATCGCCACGACGGCTTTTCCCAAGAGACTCATTGGCTACTCCTCGTCTTCCGCGCGGCAGCCGCTCATCCCGGCGAAAACGGGGATCAAGGACGCTGCCCGCGCGGCAATACTGGATTCTAGCCTTCGCGGGAATGAGCGGAGATGGGCCTCCCGGAACTAGATATGCCGGCGCATCACCAGGTCGACCTTCCGCCTGAGAGATCGAATACCGCGCCGGTCGAGAACGAGCACTCCTCGCTCGCGACCCATGCGACCATGACGGCCACTTCGGCGGCCGAGCAGAAGCGCCGCATCGGTATGCGCGACAGAAGGTCGGCGCGCCGCTCCTCGCCGATGAGCGCGAACATGCCCGCATCGACCACCGTCGGCGTGATGCAGTTGACGGTGACGCCCGTCGTCGCGAGCTCCTTTCCGAGGACCTTGGCGAGCGCGATCTGGGCGGCCTTCGAGGCTGCATAAGGGCCGGCCTCCGCCGTGCCTTCCTTCCCTTGAACGGAGGAGATGGTGACGATGCGACCCCAACCCGCCTCGACCATGATGGGTATGACGGCTTTGCAGCAGATGAAGGTGCCGGTCAGATTGACGTCGATGACCTCGCGCCACTGATCGAGGGGAACGCTCGCGACCGGCAAGACAGGGCCTTGCAGGCCGGCATTGTTGACGAGGATGCCGATGCCGCCGAAGGCGGCCAAGACCTGCCCGACGGCGCGCTCGACCGCGTCCGCATCCGTGATGTCGCAGCGGCAGAGGAGATCGGGCTGTTCGCCATCGCTCGGAACATCGTTCCGGTCGAAGACGGCGACGCGATGCCCCGATGCCTTGAGCCGGGCTACGATCGCCCGGCCCAAGGCGCCGGCGCCGCCGGTCACGATGGCGCCGCGGCGTGAAAGATCGATCGAGTTCATGCAACCGTCAGTCTTTTCCCAATGGTGCCTCAGGCGCGTTATCGGTTTCACCGCACAAGAGTGTCTTGTAATCCGCGCGTCCTCTGGATATATTCCAGGATATATCCTGGGAGACATACTGATGGCGACTACATCACAGAAGCGCGCTCTGCGGAATTATCGAGATCGGCTCAGCGAGCGGGGAATGGCCCGCTTCGAGGTTCTCGGCCTCGATGCGGATCGAGAGCTGATCCGCGCGTTGGCGAGACGACTGGCTGAGAACGATCAGGATGCTAACCGGATTCGTGCGGAAGTGAAACGGACAGTGTCCGGCGAACCGCCTAAGAAAGGCGGCATTCTCGCGGCGCTTCGCCGGTCCCCACTGGTGGGGGATGATCTCGACTTCACTCGGACTTTCGAGGCCGGCCGCAAAATCGATCTATGACGCACTATCTGCTGGACACCAACATCATTAGTGATGCGACCAAGCCCTCTCCGTCGGAGGCTCTAGTTAAATGGATGGCAGAGCAGGCCGATGGTGATCTATTCATTTCCTCGCTGACGATCGCCGAGATATGGCGTGGATTACTGGAGATGCCGGCCGGAAAAAGACGGAGGCAACGTGAGCAATGGTTCTCCGGACCCGAGGGGCCCCAAGTCCTGTTCGCAGGCCGGGTGCTGCCCTTCGACGAGAGGGCTGCTCTGATCTGGGCGCGTCTCATGTCCGACGGTCGCGCTGCAGGGCGACCGAGAAGTGCGCTCGACATGATCATCGCGGCAGTCGCAGTGGCAAATGATTGCGTGCTGGTCACCGCGAATGAAAAGGACTTCGCTGGCCTTCAGATGATCAATCCCATGCGCTTGAGGTGAGCGACAAGCCGAGATGACAACCGAAACAGGCTCGAGCGATCTCGAAGCTCATGCCCGCCCCAATCGCTTCGAGATCGACCTCGGTGCGATCGCGGAATTCACACGGCGCATCCGCGGCTATGTCGGGGACGGCGTCACCATTTTCGCGGCGCTGAAATGCAACGCCTACGGCTTCGGCCTGTTGCCGGTTGCCCGCACCATCCTGGCGGCGGGCGGCGACGCGCTGTCGATGGTCGACCCGGCGAACGCCATCGCGCTCCGGCGGGACGGGATCAAGGCGCCCATCCTCGTCTATCCGGGGGTGCTCGCGACGCCGCAAGCGGTCGAGGACGCCGAAGCCTTCGACTTCATCCCGACCCTGGTCGACCTCGAATCCGCGAAGACCTACTCGCGCTGCGCCACACGCAAGCTGCGCGTCGCGGTCAAGGTCGATATCGGGCAAGAGCGGCTGGGCTTTCCGGCCGAGGAAGCCGCCGACGCAATCGCCTCGATCTCGCGCCTGCCCAATCTCGAGGTGCACATCGTCAACGCACATCCGAATGTGCCTTCGCCGCCCTCGCTCGACTATCTCGATTGGCAGTTCGGCCGGTTCGAGGCGATGTGCCGGCGGCTGACGGGGCAGGGGATCTCGGTCCCGATCCGGATGATCGCTTCCAGCAAGGTGCTCGCGCTGTCGCGGCGCGTGGCGCTCGATGCGGTCGATCCGGGGCAGATGTTCTTCGGACCCTTCCGTGCCGAAGGAGACGTCCCCTGGCCGACCGAGCGCCAGCCTTTCAGGAAGCTCACGAGCCGGCTCATCCATGTGCGTGCGCTCGACCGGCGCGATTTCCTGGCGCAGGCGCCGTTCCCGGTGCGGCCCGGAATGCGCATCGGGGTCATCCCGATCGGCTCTGCGGACGGCATGGCGCAGCTCCATTGCGGCGAGGTGCTGATCCGCGGCCGGCGCGCGAGGCTCGTCGGCAACCCGTCGCTCGAGCATACGCGGCTCGATCTATCGGAAGTGCCGCAAGCGCAGATGGGCGACGAGGTCGTGATCATCGGCGAGCAGGAGGGGGACGCGATCACGCCGGACGCAGTGGTCGCCCATCAGCGGCATGCTCGGATCGCCGATCTCGCCATGGCGGCGAGGCCGAGCATCCCGCGGCGATACTTGGAGGCGGAATGAGGACGGACGACGGACGACGGACGACGGATGAACCAGCTCTGTCGTCTGTCGTCTGTCGTCCGTCCTTTGTCGTCCGTCCTGCGTCAGCGCTCCACCCCCGCCGCCCAATAGGCGTGCTCGACGAGGCGCAAGGTCTCGAGATTATCCGCCGGATCCGTCTCGAAGGGCGACCCCATCTCGAGGCATTCGACGAAATGGGCGATGACGCCGTCGAAGCTCGCCTGGTAACCCTGATCATTGTCATAGGGGATTTCCCGGGGGCTCGGGCCGACAAGGCGCAGCACATTGCCTTCGAAAATGGCGCTCGCCTTGGCGCCGACGATTTCGAGCCGGTCGGGCGCACGCGGCGGATAACCGGGCGCCGCCATGGTGCCCGCGACCTCGACCGGCGCGCCGGCGGCGGTCTCGAGGAAGATCGACGCGACCGTCTCGCCGGCGACATCGGGCAGTGTCCGCGCGGCGCGCGCGGCGACGACGCGCAATTCGCCGCAAAGGAAGCGCATCGCGTCGAGATGGTGGATCAGCACCTCCGACATCATCAGGCGCTTCTCGTGCTGCATGAAGGGCTGGCGCACGAAAGAGGGCCGGCGGCCTTCGGCGTCGGGCAGAAAGCCGGAATTGATCATCTCCATGCGGGCGAGGAGAATATCGCCGAGCGCGCCCGCAGCGATCCAGCTCTTCAGCTCGCGATACCAAGGCCGGAAGCGCCAGTTCTCGTGCACCATGAGGCGGATCTTGCCGTCGACGCGGCGCACGAGCTCCAGCGCCTCCGCCAAGGTCGGGGTCAGCGGCTTCTGGCACAAGACATCGATGCCGCGTGCCGCCGCCGCCTCGACCCATGCGGCATGGGTCTCGCGGGGCGAAGCGACATCGAGCGCATCGATCGGCTCCGCCGCCAGCATCGCATCGCGGTCCTGATAGACCTTGGCGATGCCGAATTCCTCGGCGCGGCGCCGCGCATGGCCGGCATCGGGATCGCAGACGGCGACGAGGGCCACGCGCTCCGCGAGCTTGCGCCAGGCGGCGAGATGGTACCAGCTGATCATCCCGGCGCCCGCCAGCGCCACCTTGATCGGAGGGGTGCGTTTCGCTTGCGCCATGGCGCTATGCTCCAAAGCCGAAGAGCCGCGCCGGGTTCGCCCCCGTCACGGCCGCGCGCTGCCCTGGATCGGGGAGCCAGCGCTCGACCGCGCGCAAGGCCGCATCGTAGCTGAAGCCGGGCGCGAAATTGATGAAGGGCCAATCCGATCCCCAGATGCAGCCTTCGATCCCGAAGGCTGCGATCAGCGCCTCGGCGAAGGGGTCGAGGTCGGCGAAATCGCCTCCAGGCCGCGAGATCCGGAACGGCGCCGAAAGCTTGACCGTGGCGTTGCCCTCGCGCCCTAGCCCCAGGACGGCCGCAAAGCCCGGCTGCGAGATGCCGGCCGCTGGATCGCGCACGCCGAAATGGTCGACGAGCACCTTCACCCCGCTGCGGCGCAGCAGGGGAGCCGCGCTCAGCCATTGCGCGTCGTCGGCAAACACCTGCGCGAACCAGCCGAGCGCCTTCAGGCGCGCCAGGAAGCGCGCTGCCTGCGGGCCCTCGAGCGCGTCGCGGCGATGGCTCTGCAGGTTGAAGCGGACGCCCACGACACCATGCCCCGCCAGCGCCACGAGCTCGGCCTCGGGCGTCGTGGGATCGACGACCGCGATGGTCTTGAAGCGTCCGGGATGGCGGGCCATGGCGTCGAGCACGGCGGCGTTGTCGTAGCCATAGCCGCTCGGCTGCACCAGCAAGGCGTGGGCGACGCCATGGGCGTCGAGCACGGCGCAATAGGCTTCCCTCGTGCCGATCTCGTGCGGCAGTGGCTTGTAGCCTGGCCCCTCGGGGAAGGGAAAACGCGCCGGGTCGATGATATGCGCATGCGTATCGATGATCAGGTTCTCGCCCATGGCCGCACCGTTCAAGGATGGAGGCGGGCGATCGCCCGCGTCGTCGTCGGGTCGAAGAGATGCATGGTCGAAGTGTCGAGCATCAGGGTCGCTGCCTCTCCCGGCCGCAGTCGGGTCTCGCGCCCGCTGCGCGCGATGACATCTTCCGCCATGCCTTCGAGCGTCAAGACGACCAAAGTCTCGGCGCCCAGCGGCTCGACCGCGACCACGGTCGCCGCCGGGATCGAAACCACGCGGTCGTCGCCCGGGCGTGGCGAGGCTTCGTAGAGGTCCTCCGGGCGAATGCCGAGCAGGGCCTTGCCGCCGAGCACGCGCAACCGCTCTGCCGGCCAGGCCTCGGCCGGCAGCGAGATGCCGCCGAGGCGCAGCCGGACATTATCCCCGCCGGCATCGATCGTGACCGGCAGGAGGTTCATGGGCGGACTGCCGAGAAACCGCGCGACGAAGGTATTGGCCGGATTGCGGTAGACTTCGAGCGGCGGCCCGATCTGCACCACCTCGCCCTTGTCCATGATGCAGATGCGGTGGCCCATCGTCATCGCCTCGATCTGGTCATGGGTGACGTAGATGGCGGTGACGCCGATCTCGCGCTGCTGGCGGATCAGCTCGTTGCGCGTGCTGACGCGCAACGCCGCGTCGAGGTTCGACAAGGGTTCGTCGAAGAGGAACACCTTGGGCTCGCGCACGATGGCGCGGCCGAGCGCCACGCGCTGCCTCTGGCCGCCGGAGAGCGCATGCGGCTTGCGCCTGAGATAAGGCGCGAGCCCGAGTTTCGTCGCGACCGCCTGCACGCGCCGCTCGATCTCCTGGCGCGGCACGCCGCGGCGGCGCAGGCCGAAGGCGAGATTGTCGAACACATGCATATGCGGATAGAGCGCATAGGACTGGAACACCATGGCGATGTCGCGCTCCTTGGCGGGCACCTGGTTCACGACCTTGCCGTCGATCGCGACCGTGCCGGCGGTGATCGGCTCGAGGCCTGCGATCATGCGCAGCACCGAGGACTTGCCGCATCCCGACGGGCCGAGGAGGACCATGAACTCGCCATCGGCGACGGTGAGCGTGACCTCGTTCACGGCAAGCTCGCTCGTGCCCTCATAGCGCTTGCTGAGGCCGGTGATCGCCACTTCCCCCATCAGCGCACCGCCCCCGCCGTCATGCCCTTGATCATGGTCTCCGAGAAGAAAGCGTAGACGAGGATGATCGGGCCGATGGCGATCATCAGGCCGGTCGCGACCATGCCGATATCGAGCTGGTGGCTGCCCATGAAATGCATGATGCCGAGCGGCAAGGTGCGCTTGTCGTCCTCGGTGAGCAGCACGACCGCGTAGAGGAACTCGTTCCAAAGGATGATGAAGTTGAGCGTCACCGTGGTGAACAGCGCCGGCGCGCCGATCGGCAAGGTGATCCTCCAGAAGATCTCGAGATCGGAATAGCCGTCCATCCGCGCCGCGTCGAAGAGATCTTGGGGGATCTGCGCGAAGAAGCCCTCGAGGATGTAGACGGTCATCGCCAGATGGCCGGCGACATAGACGACGATGAGCCCGGTGAGCGTGTTGTAGAGCCGGTATTCGAGCAGGATCTGGAAGAGCGAGAGGATGAGGAGCTGCGGTGGCAGGATCATCCCCGACAAGATGACGAAGCGCACCAGCCGATTGCCGCGGAAGCGATAGCGGGCGAGGCAATGGGCGACCATCGCGCCGATGATGGTGAGCAAGGCGACCGCGGTGACGACCACGATGGTGCTGTTCCAGAAATAGGTGCCGTAATTCGACTTCGTCCAGGCATCGACGAACTTCTCCCAATGGATGCGGCCCGGCAGCGCGTAGGGACTGGCGAAGATCTCAGGCGTGGTGCGCAGCGACATCACCGCGACCCACAGGAACGGCCCGCCGGAGACGACGGTGTAGAGGAGCACGAAGAGGATGAGCGGGGAGCGCCGCAGATGGGCGAGCCACAGGCGCGCCGGCGGGCTCACGGCCTCAGAACTCGATCCGGTCGCGCTGACGCAAGAGCTGCGTCATGGCGAAGACGAAGGCGAGGATGATGAGGAACCAGAGCACCGCGATGGCCGAAGGGTAGCCGAGATCGAAGGTGTTCCAGTCGAAGGCGCGCTTATAGACATAGGTCGAGACCGTCTCGGTCGACCAGAGCGGGCCACCCCCTGTCATGATCCAGACGAGGTCGAAGATCATCATCTTGCCGACGAAGGACAAGACCAGGAGGTTGACGATCGTCGGGCGCAGCATCGGGATGACGATATGGACGAGCTTGGCGAGCCAGCCGCAATTATCGAGCTCGGCGGCGCCCAGCACATCCCGCGGCAGCGCGTGCAGCGCGGCGAGGAAGATGATCATGTTGAAGCCGAGCCATTTCCAGATATGGGTCACCATCACCGACCATAGCGCCGTATGCGGATCGCCGAGCCAGGATTGCTCGAGCGCGCCGAGGCCGAGCGAGCGCAGGATGAGGTTCGCGAGCCCCCAATCATAGTCGTAGATCCACACCCAGATGACGCCGACCACCACATAGGACATCAGCACCGGCGTGAACCACACGACGCGCAGCAGCTTCGCCAAGGGGGCACCGGAAAACAGGGTGAGCGCCAGCAGCAGCCCGCCCAGCACATCGGCGATGGTCGCGACGATGGCGAAGATCGCGGTGTTGCCGACGGCCTTCCAGAATACCCAGTCATTGGCAAGGAGGTCGTGGAAATTGGCGAGGCCGACGAACGCCTCGACATTTTGCGGCTTGATGGTGTGGACGCTGTTCCAGAAGGTGCGCAGCACCGGGTAGACGGTGAAGGCCAAATAGATCAGCAGCGCCGGCCCGAGGAAGATGGCGAGCGTCAAGGGCGCGGCGCGACGCGCATCGACGCCCGACGCAGATGCCGAGCGTGAGCCGAGCCGCCGGAGTCGATTCTGGAGTGTCACCTGTGGGCCGGCGCAGCCTCACCTCTCCCCTTGCGGGAGAGGTCGCGAGCGAAGCGAGCGGGTGAGGGGTCCTCTTCCGCTCGGCGCCATACCGCTCACCCGGCGATCCGACCTCGCCCGCGAGGGGAGAGGTGAGAAGAGTGCCGGCGCATTCATCCTCCCCCTACCCCTTGAAGCACGCGGCGTTCATCATCTTGATCGCCTGATCGACCGGCAGCAGCCCGCCGGGGAAGGCGCCGTTCATCACCTGGGCGAAGCTGTCCTTGCATTGACCCTGCGTCAGGTCGCGCGGGCCGCCGATGAAGTAGTCGGCCCCTTTCTGGCGCTCCATCAGCTCGGTGAAATAGGCCGCGTACGGTCCGCTGAAGGATTTCACATCCGCCTTGATGCCGGTCTGCAGATAGATGGTCTCGATCCAGCGTTTGCCCATCTCCGGGGTCGACATGGCGTCGATGAACTGCGCCGCGATGTCCTTGTGCTTGCTCGCGGCGTTGATGGCGAAGCTCGCCCCGACCGCCGAGGTCTTGCACTGGTTGCAGGCGGCGCCGTCCATCGCCGGGAACTGCATCACCCCGAGCGGGAAGTCCTTGGGCTGGCCCCCCTTATCCTCCGGCACGAAGGCGCGTCCGGTGTACCAGCTGCCCATCGGCAGCATCAGGGCGCCGGGCTTCGCATAGAAATAATAATGCGACTCGCCGAGCTTCAGCGTCATGAAGTTCTTCGGATAGGCGCCGGCATCGACGAGCTCCTTGGTCCATTTGAAGACCTCGACGATGCGCGGATCCTCGAAGGAGAGCTTGCCCGTCCACATCTTGCGGTAGTCGTCCTTGCCGAGCTTGCGCAGCAAGGCCTCGCCGAGGATGTAGGCGCCGGGGAAGGGGCGGTCGCCGACGCCCTGCGCGATGGGAGTGATGCCCGCGGCCTTCGCTTTCTTCACGAGATCGAGGAACTGCGATTGGGTGAACTGGGCGTTCGCCGGCAGCTCGACGCCGAGCTTCTTCAGCATCTCCTTGTTGTAGTAGATCTCGTTGGTATAGGCCTCCTGCGGCACCCCATAGGTCTTGCCGGCATGGGTCCAGACGGCGCGCGCCCAAGGCTCGATATTGTTCCAGTTGACGAGGTCGTCGAGCGGGGCGAGATAGCCGGCCTCGACATATTCCGTCCAGTCCGGCTCGACATAGAGCACGTCCGGGCCCTGGCCCGCCGGCAGCGCCGTCTTCAACGCGGCGAGCAGCGGGTTTTTCTCGTACCAGGTGATCTTGACATGCACGCCCGGATGCGCGGTCTCGAGATTCTTGGCGGCGAGCTCGCGGAACGCGACCTTGGCGTCCTCGTCCGCTTCGTGGCTCCAGACGTTGAGCGTAACCTCCTCGGCATGCGCCCGCGGCGATGCCGCCAATGCCAGCCCGGTCGTCAGCAGCGCCGCGGCTGCGGTCCTCCATGCGAACATGACCTGTGCTCCCGTCTATATCGATGACGCTCTGCGGCGCCTGCCTGGAACGCCGCGGCGCGGCCTGAGCCTGCCGCGGAACTGCCCGACACTTTCCGTGCCCTCGAGATAGCAGGGGCCATGATCCGTCGTTTCGGATGTCCTGGCAATGAAATTCGCGAGGCAAGCGCCGCCGCGGCCGGCGTCGCGGCCGAATGGCCGCGCGCTTGACGGCCGCGCCCGGCGGCCGATATCGATCGGCGCCGCAAGCGGCTGATCGGAAGCAGCCGCATGGGAGTGCGGGGTCGCGACCAGAGTGACACTGCCATCCCATTTCCACGGAGCCCGCCGATGTATCCCACCCCACGCAGCCACCGCCCGCTGATCATGGGCCGCAACGGCGCGGTCGGCGCCAATCACCCGATGGCCGCAGAGGCAGGGCTCGACATCCTGCGCGCCGGCGGCAACGCGGCCGACGCCTCGGTCGCGGTCTCGCTGGCGCTCGGCGTCTGCGAGCCGATGATGTCGGGCCTCGGCGGCGACGGCTTCTACCATCTGTTCATGGCCGGAAGCCGCGGCGCCCTGGTGTTCAACGGCACGGGGCCCGCGCCGCGATCGGCTGCGCCCGAGCGCTACCGCGGCGGCATCCCGGTGACGGGACCCTTGAGCGTATCCGTGCCGGGCTCGCTCGCCGGCATTGCCGCGATGCATTCGGCCCATGGCCGCCTGCCCTGGGCGCGGCTGGTCGCTCCCGCCATCGCGCTTGCCCGCCACGGCTTCGCCGCCACTCATGGCTTTCGGCATTTCGCCGCGGAGAGCAGGGCTTGCCTCGCCGCGGATCGGCGCAGCGGCAAGGTCTTCCTCGGCCATGAGCTCGCGGGCCTAGTGGTGCAGACAGATCTCGCGCGCAGCTTGGAGGAGGTCGCGGCGGACGGCGCGGAAGGCTTCTATCGCGGCCGCCTCGCCGCCCGCCTGGCGCGTGGCCTCGAGGAGGCCGGTGCGCTGGTGACCGAA
Organism: Hyphomicrobiales bacterium; assembly: GCA_044445965.1. Taxonomy (GTDB): domain Bacteria; phylum Pseudomonadota; class Alphaproteobacteria; order Rhizobiales; family Beijerinckiaceae; genus GAS188. Next base: position 1,396 of record JBIOEJ010000068.1, on the reverse strand, counting down.
GCCGACCTCGCGGCCTTTCGGGCTGAGCTGCAAGCGCCCATCGGCATCGCCTATCGGGGCTTCGAAATCCGCCAGACGCCGCCGAACTCGACCGGCTTCGTGCTCCTGCAAATGCTCAAGATCGTCGAGCGCTTCGACCTTGATGCGCTGTCGCCGGTCGAGCGCGTCCACGTGCTCGTCGAAGCCAAGAAGCGCGCTTTCCTCGACCGCGAGCGCCATGGGGCCGATCCGCGCTTCGAGACCGCGCCGCTCGAGCATCTCTTGTCGGATGCCCATGCCGACGCGCTCGCGGCCGGGATCGACCTCGATCGGGCCGCCGCCTTGGACCTCGAGACGGAGACGGCCGAGGCCGATACCACCTATTTCTGCGTGGTCGATGCGGACGGCAACGCCGTATCCGGCATCCAGAGCATCAACTCGGCCTTCGGTTCCGGGGTGACGGCCGGGGATACCGGCGTGCTCATGAACAACCGCATGGCCTATTGGCATCTCGCTGAGGGCCACCCCAACCGGCTGGTGCCCGGCAAGCGCGTGCGCCACACCATGAACGCGCCGATGGTCTTCAAGGACGGCAAGCTATGGTGCGTGCTCGGCACGCCAGGCGGCGATAATCAGGTGCAGGTGAACCTGCAAGTGCTGACCGCGATGCTCGATTTCGGGGCCGACCCGCAGACCGCGCTCGAGCTGCCGCGCTGGACCAGCAGCCAGGCGGGGCAGGGCGCCAACTGGCCACATGACGGCGACGGCGCCTTGACCATCGAGAGCGATGCCGGCGAGGAGGTGCTGCAGGGCCTCGAGCGGCTAGGCCATGACGTGAAGCGCGTCGGCCATCTCGAAGGCCCCTGCGCCATGCAAGCCATCAGGGTGATGCCGAACGGCGTGCGCGTCGCCGCATCCGACCCGCGGCGGGATGGCTGGGCCTGCGCCTATTGATGCGAGTAGGTCGCGCGATGACGATTGCGAGGGCGGGGCGGAATGGTTCGGGCAATCCCTCCCACGCAAAGTGGGGGATTGCCTGATGGAGGATGCATGGGAGGAAGCGCTCCACCTCTCCCCTTGTGGGAGAGGTCGATCGTGAGGCGAAGCCGAAGGATCGGGTGAGGGGTCCCTCAAGCTTGGCAAAAGCTCGACGTTCGCGTCTAGCGTCGAACGGCAAGACGGATGCACGAAGCGCATCCTTCAACCCCTCACCCGGAGTCCTCGCTGCGCTCGGACTCCGACCTCTCCCGCAAGGGGAGAGGTGGGCGCCGGTCCGTGTGACGACTGCGACGGGACTAGGGCGTGTTGACATACATCGCGTGAGCCGGGATTTGAGACGAAATGGCCAGCTGGCAGGAGAAAATCGATGCCGATACTCCGGTATCGGCGAGGTTTTCGACGCACCAGATGGCCATTT
>JBIOEJ010000067.1:0-32187 GCA_044445965.1 Hyphomicrobiales bacterium | reverse complement strand
GTCGATATTGGCAAGATCGACGACGAACTTGCAGGCCAAAACGGCCGCGCCCCTTCGGGGTTTGGACGAAATGGCCATCTGGTTCGTCGAAAACCACGCCGATACCGGAGTATCGGCATCGATTTTCTCCTGCCAGCTGGCCATTTCGTCTCAAATCCCGGCTCACGCGATGTATGTCAACACGCCCTAGGCGCCGACGGTGAAGCCGAGCATGGCGCCGAGCGTCACCATGGCCGCCGCCAGTGCGGCGACCAGGATCGCCATGATCAGGCCGGTCGAATTCCACTGCCCGTCATTCGGGCTGCGCGAATGAGGACAGTTGACGATACTGGTTACGCAGACGCGACGCACGGAACACTCCTCGGCGCTACTCGATGTCGAGGTTAAGCGGATGCGCAACATTGTCGCCTGGCCATTAACGATCGATTAACTCGCGTCTCGGGAGCCATTTCCGTTCGTGTTAACCCTAAGCACGCCTTAACTCGGACGCTCAGGGCGACGCGGATGTCGCCATGTTGGAACTCGCCTCCTTCGGGTGGCGCGAGACGGCAGGCCGTCGCCAGCGAAGCAATTGCTGATCTGCGAGCACCCCGATCAATATGACCGTTCCCATCACGGCGAAGTTGAGCGAGCTCGGAATGCCGAGCAGATTCACCAGGTTCTGGAGTATCTGCAGCAGGATCGTCCCGAGCACGATCCCGAGGATCGAGCCTTCGCCGCCGCGCAGCGAGCAGCCTCCGAGCACGGCTGCGGCGATGCCGTAGAGCTCGTAGAAATTGCCGTGCGAGGCCGGCGATATGGAACGAGTATACATGGCGAGATAGATCGCCGAGAGGCCCGCAAGTCCGCCGCACAGGATGTAGGCGGCCGCGACGATGCGATGCGTGCGGATGCCCGAATAGCGGGCGGCCTCCTCGTTCTTCCCCACCGCGAAGAGATAGCGCCCATAGATCGAGCGGTGCAGCACGATCGACATGACGACCGCGATTATGAGGAACATCAGGAAGCTGTGCGGTACGCCGAAGCTGCGCCCGGTCGTCAACCATTCGAGCGTCGGAAAGCTCTGCCCGAATTCGAAGCCGGCGGTGCCGTCATTCGTATAGTAGCGCGCCACGCCACGATAGATGAGCAGCCCGCACAAGGTCACGACGAATGGCTGCAACCGCATCCTTGTCACCAGGAAGCCGTGGATCGCGCCGATCGCGAGACCGGTCGCGACGATCACCACGACGGCGAGGAACCAAGGGAGCTGGTAGGTGACCAGGAGATCGATGAAGATGGCGCCGAGCAGCGCGAACACCGAGCCGATCGACAAGTCGATGCCGCCGGTGATGATCACGAAGCCCTCGCCGATCGAGAACAAGCCGAACAGCCCGATGAGGTTCGCGGTGTTCGACAGGTTGATGGGGGAGATGAAGCGCGGATTCATAATGGCCACGACGGTGCCGACCACGAGGACCAAGATGAAGAGGCCGAGCTCCTTCTTCAGCATGGCGCAACGCCTCGTCTAGGGTTCGCGCCGACGGCGAGCTGCATCACATTCTCCTCGCTGAACTCCTCGCGTCCGAGATAGCCGCTGATGGCGCCTTCATGCATCACGACGATCCTGTCGCTCACCCCGATCACCTCCTCCAGATCGCTCGAGATCATGAGGATGGCGACGCCTCGATCCGCAAGCCCGCGCATGAGCCCATAGATTTCCGCCTTGGCGCCGACGTCGATGCCCCGCGTCGGCTCGTCGAAGATAACGACTTTCGGCTGCTTCGACAGCCATTTCGCGAGCACGACTTTCTGCTGATTGCCGCCCGACAAGGTGCCGATCTCGACGCCGACCGACGGCGCCTTGATGCTCAGGGCTTGCCGCTGGCGCTCGGCATTGTCGATTTGCAAGGCGGGTCTCACCAGAAAGGCGCGCGCATAGGCCTTCAGGTTGGCGAGCGAGATGTTGTCGGTGAGCGAATCTTCCAGCACCAGCCCGCAGCGCTTCCGGTCTTCCGGAACGAGGAATATGCCCTGATCGATGGCATCGCGCGGCGAACCGATGGCGAGGGGCTGCCCGTCGAGCCGCACCGAGCCCGCCGCGAGCGCGTCGATTCCGAAGACCGCGCGCGCGAACTCGCTACGGCCGGCCCCGACCAGGCCCGCCATGCCGAGGATCTCGCCACCATGCAGCCGCAGGCTCACGACGCGCTCTGGATAGGTCTGAGTGCGCAGATCGACGATGTCGAGCACGCTCCCGCCTCGTGGCCGCCGAGGTGGAGTGTACAGGGATTTCAGGTCGCGGCCGATCATCAGTCGGATCATCGTGTCGTGGCTGATGTGCTGGCGCGCCAGCTCGCCCACCACCTTGCCGTCGCGTAGCACGATCACGCGGTCGGCGCATTCCTCGACCTCGTTCAGACGATGCGAGATGAAGATCACGGCGACGCCGCTGTCCCGCAGCTCGGTGATCACCCGCAGGAGGCGTCGGGTCTCGCTGACCGTGAGGCTGGACGTCGGCTCGTCCATGATGACGATGCGCGCGTCGAGCGAAAGCGCCTTGACGATCTCGAGAAGCTGGCGTTGCGCGAGCGACAATTCGGCGACCAGACTATGCGCCTCGAAATCGACATCGAGGCGATCGAGCAAAGGCTGCACCTTGCGCTCGAGCGCCTTGTTGTCGATCAACCGCATGGGTCCCGCGAAGACGGGCTCGCGGCCGATCATCACATTCGCCGCCACATCGAGATTATCGAACAGATTGAGATCCTGGTGGACGAAGGCGATACCGGACGCCATCGCGTCCGCGACGGTGAGGGAAGTCCGTTCCCGCCCATCGATCCTGATCACGCCTTGGCTCGGCTCGACGAGCCCGCCGAGGATATTCATCAAGGTCGACTTGCCGGCGCCGTTTTCGCCGATCAAGGCCAGCACCTCGCCTGGCGTCACGCTGAGGCTGACGCGGTCGAGCGCTCTGACGCCGGGATAGGACTTGCCGACATCGACGAGCTCGAGGAGGGGGGTGGTCATGCTTGGGCTCCGGCGTATTCGCCTGACGCTAGCTCCGCCTGTCCCCTTGCATATACCCGGCACGACAGTTCTTAGGCAGGTCCGTCTCCACTCATTCCCACGAAAGCGGGAACCCAGCACTACAAAAAGCAGGTCGAAACTCTGGGGCCCCGCTTTCGCGGGGATGAGCGGAGAAGCGATTTGACCGTGAATACGAGTTTTGCAAAAGTCTCGTAAGAGCAGAGGTGGACCGCTCCTTACTTCCTTCCCTGGCGCTCCTTCAGCTCGGCCCAGAAGGCATCGACGCTCGTCTTGTCGATGATCTTGGTCGGCACGATGATGAGCTTGTCGGCGGGAATGAAGGATTTGTCACCCTCGAGATATTTGGCCATGTCCTTCATGCCCTGATAGCCCCATTCATAAGGCTGCTGCACCACGGTGCCGACGATCGTCCCTTCCTTGACCCCGCCGAGCGTGATCGGGTCCTCGTCGAAGCCGATGATGGTGACTTGGCCGAGCTTGCCGGCCTCCTTGAGCGCCTCGTAGATGCGGGGCGTATTGTAGGAGTAGAAGCCGACCATGCAGTTGATCTCGGGATGGGCGGTGAGCGTGTCCTCGACATTGCGCTTGGCGCGCGTCTGGTCGATGTCGTCGCCGCGCACATCGACGAGCTCGATCTTCGAGCCCTTGATCGTGTCCTTGACGCCCTCGATCCGCTCGCGCGCATTGTCGGCTCCCGGAAGACCGACGAAGCCCATGCATTTGGCCCCGTTCGGCAGAGCCTTCAGCATCAGCGAACCGGCCTGCTTGCCGGCCGCCACATTGCTCGACCCGATATAGGCGATGCGTTTGCTGGCCGGCGCATCGCTGTCGGTGGTGAACACGGCCGCTTGGGAAGCTACCCGGTTCAGGGCATCGGTCATAGTCTTGGGATCGACCGCGCTCACCATGATGCCGGCGACGCCGGCGGAGACGAGGTCGTCCATGAGGCGCGTCTGGATGGCGGCCGAGGATTGCTCGGGATATTTGAAGACGAGCTCGTAGTTCGGCAGCTCGGCTTGCGCCTTCTTCACGCCGGCTTCCGCGGCCTTCCAGAAATCCGAGGCGCCGTTCACCACGAAGGCCAGCGTCTTCTTGCCCGCCGCGTCGGCGTTGCCGAGCGCTCCCATGAGGATCGCAGCCACCGCGCTCATCAAGAAAATTCGCTTCATCGTCTTCCTCCCTGGGTTGCGGCCCGCGGCAAGCTGCTCCCACTCGCGGCCCATATCGACGCACCTGGCAAGATATTGACCCGCCGGACGCATCTCGATTAATCATATTAATAAGCGAGGCTATTCGAGCCAAAATGTGTCGTCAACCCATCGAGCGGCGAATCGATCGGCGATGAGCCGGGGCAGGCTTCGTCTCCGGGCAGGCGCCGCTCCGCGGGCGCCGGAGCGCCGCTCACGGAGCGCCCATGACACCGTGCTTCTCGGGCTTGGACGAGCGATCGTTTCGGGCGAGCTGCCGGCCGGCGCCATGCTGCCCAGCAAGGATCAGCTGTCGCGTCAATTCGGCGTCTCCAACACATCGCTTCGCGAAGCCTTGAAGACCTTGGCGGCCAAGGGCCTGATCGCCGCCAAGTCGAAGGTCGGCACCTGGGTTCGAGACGAGGCCAGTTGGAACATGTTTGATTCCGACATCCTCGCCTGGCGGCTGGCGACAGGCGTCGGTCGCGATTTCGTCGCCAGCCTCTTCGAGATGCGCCAGACATTCGAGCCGGCTGCCGCCGCGGTCGCCGCGCTGCGGAGGAGCGATGCGCATATCGCGCAACTGCGCAAGCACCTCGCTGCCATGCGCGACGCATCCGGCGACAAGCAGCGCTTCACCGATGCCGATGTCGCCTTTCACCTATGCGTGCTCGAAGCTTCCGGCAACCCGTTCATGCGCTCGATCGGCGCCTTGATCGCGACGGCGCTCGCCGCTTCCTTTGCCTTGAGCGCTCCGACCGATAATCCTGAGCTCGCCGCCAACGCGCATCGACAGCATTCCGAGATCGTGCAAGCCATTGCGAGGCGCCGTCCGCAATCGGCGGCCGACGCCATGATGCGGGTGATCCGGCAAGGATGGGCCACTTATTGCGGGCTCGATGACAGGCCGCTCGCCGAGCTGTCCGTGCGCAGCTTCGCGGATGGCTGAGAGCGCCGACCGCGATGGCGATCAGGCGCGAGGAGCGGGACGGCGCCGTCCGCAGGTTGGCGATGAGGAGCCCCCGCGTGGGAGACCGATGCCACGGAGACGCCCGCATGTCGCGCCACATCGCCAAGCATTGCCATGGGGTGCCCATAATGGGGCAGGCGCGCAATGGCCGGACAGGGCGGCTCCGGCACAGCGGGAGCCGCGTCGGTGGGTCAATGCGTCAGCAGCACCGAGTTGACGGCCGCCTGGAACATGGCCTGCATCGCGGCGCTGATCCCTTGTGTCGGCGTGACCTGAAAGTAGAAGCCCGGCGTGGCGCAAGCCTTGAGGGCAATACCAATGCCGTTGCTCGCGGGGTCGGTCGGGTCATTGGGATTGACGGGATTATTGTTGTTCAGCGGGCTCGCTGCGACCCAGGTGTTGTAGAAGCCGTTGCTGGTCACCGGCTGATAGGGCGTGTAGAGAATGGCGATCTTGATGTTCCGCGGCGGGTTCTTGATGGTATCGCACATCGTCCCGGAGCCGGACTTGATCATGTCGATCAAGCGGCAGTTGGAATTGACGTTTCCGGTCAGCGTATTCGCGATGTTCGGCTTGTTGTTGAGCGGCAGGTAGCTCGAAGGTGAATCCGCAGGGTCGCCCGAACCCGAGCAGCCTTTGACGGGTGCGTCCTCGACGCCGTCGGTCACCAGGAACAGGAATTCCTCGGGGGCAGAGGAGGTCGAACCATTGCTTGAATTGGGCATGATGCCGTTGATGTATTGCAAAGCCGTATCGTAGGAAGTCTGGGCGTCGCGCTGGTCCCAGTAGGCATAGGCCAGATCGATGGCGCCGGCATCGGCCGAGACGGTCGACATGTTCGAAGACAGCGGAGCGACGGTCTGGAAGGTATCGCTGAAGGTATAGACGGCCATGCGGAACTGGTTGGCCATGGTCTCGAAATTCGTGGCGGTCTGCGTCAATTGCTGGGTCGCCGTGCGCAGCACGTCGATACGGGTCGTCACGCCGTTGAGCTTGGCGACATGGTAGTTGTCGCCGGTGTCATCGCCCGTGATTTGCCCGCTGCTGTTGAAGGTGTGCTGGTGACAAGCGAAGGCGCAGTTGGAACGGGCGATGCTGCCGGACTTGACGTTGGGCCACACGGTTGATGATTGGCTGGCCGTCAGCGTTATCAGGTTGCTGATGTCCGCGGGCGTGGCGCCCAATCCCATCGAGGGAGAATTGTCGAGCAGCAGATAGAAGTCGATATACGGAGGCGCATTGGTCTGGGCGGTGGAGCTGCCGCCGATGGTGACGAATTGGGTTCCGATGATGCCGCCGAACATGGTTTTGACTTGGGCCGTATAGGTCAGCGTGACGGTCAAGTTGGTCACGCTCTGGGTAATGGTGGCCTGGGCGCCGGTCATCGTCACGCCGCTCACGCTCGCTCCGACCACACGCGTCGCAAGCGCATTGAAATATTGCTGCACCTGCGCCTGGGTCGGCGTCGTAACAAAGGGAGTCGCGCTCTTGGACACGGCTGCCAGAGTGGCCGTGTCGGCCGCGCCATTGAGCTTGGTGCGAACATTGATCACGCGCTCATAGTCGATGCCGACGCCCACCGCGACCAGCAGTGGCACGACGGAGATGCCGAACATCAAGGCAACGCCGCCGGATCGGTTCCGACCGAACCGGCGAATGGATCGCCATAGCCGATAGCCTAGCCTGCGCATGAAGTGCGCTCCAACCTGCCGCCGCGCGCAGTTCGTCGGGATAACTATTAAATCCTGGTTAAATGGGGTGCTCAGCTTGTTCTCACACCGACAAAACCTCGCCTTAGCGGTCGAGAATTCGAGCTCGGCTGGGTGTCGGAAGGCTAGCGGCGGCCATAGGGCTGGCCTAGCCGGCGCCTTGCGCCGAACTTTGAGCGCTTATCTAACAGGGGAACATTGACATTTTGTGCATCTGAGAGACGGACAGCTTGCATGCGTATTCTCCTGATCGAGGACGACCCGATGATCGGCAGCAGCCTCGCCCGGGCGCTGCGAGATGAGGGCCTGTCCGTCGACTGGGCGCGGACAGGGGCGGATGGTCACGAAGCGCTGGCGGTAGGCGGGCATTCGATCGTCCTGTTGGACCTCGGCCTTCCCCCGCCTTCAGGCCTCGATATTCTCAAATCCGCACGGCGTGGCGGGAACGACATTCCGGTTGTGATCATCACCGCGAGGGATGGGCTCGACGACCGCATAGCGGGCCTCGACCTTGGTGCCGACGACTATGTGATCAAGCCCTTCGAGGCGCGCGAGCTCGTCGCCCGGATGCGGGCCGTCCTGCGACGCCATGGCGGCTTCGCCCAATCGCTGCTTGAAGCCGGCGAGATCGCCTTGAACCTCGCCAGCCACGAGCTCACCTATCGGGCCAGGAAGCTGCTGCTGCCTGCCCGCGAATTCGCGCTGATGCAGGCGTTGATGGCGCGTGCCGGAACCATTTTCTCGCGCACCCAGCTTGAGGAACGCCTCTATGGCTGGGCCGAGGAAGTCGGGAGCAACGCGGTCGACGTGCTCATCCATTCGATCCGAAAGAAGTTCGACAAAGACATCATTCGCAACGTGCGCGGGGCCGGCTGGATGATCGTCAAGGACCCGCCATGACGTCGTTGCGGCGCAGCTCCCTCGTCTGGATGACCACGTTGCTCGCGGCCGTCGGCGCGGTCGCCGTCATCGTGTCCTACGAGCTAGCGCGCGGCGAGGCGGCGAGCGTCCTCGACGGGCAACTGCGCCAGATCGCCCTCAACGCGGGAGAGGGCTTGCCGGACAGCGCCGGCCCGCCGGTCGAGCACGACCCCGAGGACGATTTCGCCATCGCCATCTGGAACGCGGCCGGCGAGCGGCAGCGGGCCCCGCCGAACGCGCTCGCCTTGCCGCGTCAGCCCGGCGTCGGCTTTTCGACGATCACGGCCGGCGGGGAGGATTGGCGGGTCTACACCTCCGCCGACGAGCAACGGACCGTGCAAGTGGCGCAACGCATGTCCGTTCGCCGGGAATTCGCGGAACGAGCGGCCTTGAGCGCGGCCGCCCCCATTCTGATCGTCATTCCCTTGGCCTGGCTTGTCATCTCCTGGTCGTTCGGCCGGGTCTTTACCCAACTGACGCAGCTCGCCCGCGCCGTCGCGGACCGCGGTACGGACAGCAAGGAACCGCTCCCGACCGCCGAGGTGCCCGAGGAGGTGAGCCCACTCGTCGAAGCGATGAACGTGCTGATCGCGCGCTTGCAGCATGCGCTCGACCGCCAGCGGCGCTTTGTTTCCGATGCCGCGCATGAATTGCGCACTCCATTGACGGCTCTGCAGCTGCAGATCCTGAACCTCGGGAGCGCCGCGAACCGGGAGGATTTGCACTGCCACACGGTGGAATTGGGACACGGCATTCGGCGCGCCTCGGCGCTTCTCGACCAGCTGCTCAAGATGGCGCGGTTCGACGCGCCCAGCGAGGCCGCGCCACCCGAGCGCCTCGATCTCGCAAACCTCGTGACCGAATGCGTGGCGGAGCAATTTCCGATCGCGAGCCGCAAGGGAGTAGACCTCGGAATCGCAGCGCGCGAGCCGACCGAGATATCCGCCGTGCCGGCGGAGTTGAAGATCCTGTTCGGCAATCTGATCGACAATGCCGTGCGCTATACGCCGGCCGGAGGCGTGATCGACCTTAGCGTGCGACGGCAAGGCAAGGGCGCCGTCGTCGAGGTGGCCGATACCGGCGGCGGGGTCAGGGAGAGCGATCTGCCGAAGCTCTGCGACCGGTTCTTTCGCGCCGCGCCGCCGCAGATCGAGGGCAGCGGGCTCGGGCTAGCGATCGTCGATGCGATCGCCAGGCGCAACGGCCTGGGGGTGAGCATCTCGAATCGCAGGGATCCGGCCGGGCTCCTGGTCCGGGTCTCGTTTCCCCCGGCAAGCTAATTCTCTCCTAAGTCTGACCTCCTAGGCGGTCCGGGCGGCGCTGCGCCGCGGCGCCTATTTCAAGGCGTCCTCGCATCCCAAGGATGGTCGATGATGATTTCGACACCCCGCATCCCTTTTGCCATCGCGGCCGGTATCTGCGCGCTCATCGCCCTGACGGCGCCGAGCCTGCTGCGATCCACCCGGATTGGCCTCGAGTTCCGCGGCGGTTCCGAGATCTTGTACGTGGCGACCACCGCGTCGGGCAGCCCGGCGCCCAGCCGCCAGGACCTCCTCTCGACGGCGCGCGAGCTGGCGCGTCGCGCCAATGCGAGCGGCGTCGCCGAACCGGATATCCGAGTCGAGTCGCCGGCGCAGATCCGGGTTCTGCTGGCGGGGACCGGGGCGAAGGATCAGGCTCAGCGGTTGCTGCAAGGGCCGGCGCTGCCGGTGCATCTCGAGGTCAAATGGACGAATACGGTCGGCGGCGTCTTAGGCGCCGCCGATTTCTCGGCAACCATGACCGCGGGCGTGGTGGCGCTGGGCATCGTCTTCGCCCTGCTCGGCATCGTCTACAGGACGCAAGCGGCTTTCGCGGTCGTCGGCCTCCTCACCTATCTATGGGCCATGCTGGCGGCCTTCAACGCGCTCGGCGCCACCTTGTCGCTCGCCGCCATCGTCGCCTTCGTCCTGGGCATCGGGATCGCCGCCGACGCCAACATCCTGATCTTCGAGCGGCTGCGCGAGGAGCGACGCCAGGCCGGCTCCGAGCGCGAGGCGCTGTGGCGAAGCCTGCGCGCGGCGGGCCGCACCATTTTCGATGCGAGCCTCGCCAATCTGATCGTCGCTATCGTGCTGTTCGTCGCCGGAATTGGACCGATCCGAGGCTTCGCGCTGACCACCACGATCGGAGTGGCGCTGAGCCTCCTGTGCAATCTGGGTCTGGTTGGCGCATTTCTAGCGCTGGCGGCCGATGGCGAGCGCAGGGTCGAGACATCAGCGCCGCCTCGACCGCTCCCTTTCCTGCGCCTGGCGCCCATGCTGGCCGCCGTGTTCGGCCTCATGGCGCTCGTCGGCGCTTGGAGCGTCGCCACCCATCCCTTCAACTACGACATCGACTTCAAGGCCGGCACCGCGCTCGACATCAGCCTCGCCGGCACGCCGATCACGCAAGATGAGGCGATCGATACCGTTGCGGGCTCGGGGATCGGGGCCGCCACGGTCGCCATCGGCGGGGCCGAGCGCGACCAGGTCGCAGCGCGTTTCGACGACGCGCTCGATCAAGGAAAGATCGAGCGCATCGTCGAGCAGTTCCGCAGCGCCTATGGGGACAAGGTCGCCTATCAAGCGAACACTGCCGATCCGGCCGTAGCCCAGGATCTGGCACGGCAAGCGGTGGTCGCCATCGGCTTGGCGCTGGCGGCGCTTGCCGCTCTCGTCAGCATCCGTTTCGGCTGGCGCTATGCGGCCGCGACGCTCGCCTGCGTGCTCGCCTCGTCCTTCCTGGTGATCGCCGTCTTTTCCTTCTTCTCGCTCGAAATCGACGTCACCTTCATCGCGGCGATCCTCACCGTGATGGGCTATGCGGTGAACAATTCCGTGGTGGTATTCGACCGCATCCGGGAGAACGTTCAGGCTACCGATCCGCCAGCACGACACGAGTTGCGCGGCATCGTCGACATCAGCTTGACGCAGGTTCTTCGCCGCTCGTTGCTGACGGTCGCAATGGTCATCGTCGGGGCGCTCAGCCTCTACTTTCTGGGCGCCGAGCCGCTCCAGATGTTCTCGCTCGCCATCTTCTGCGGGCTGGTCTTCGCCGCCTTCGCCACGATCTTCGTCGCGGTTCCCATCTGGCTCGGCTTGACGCTGCTCACCCGCCCGCAATCGCGGGCCGTCTCGCTGCCCGCCGAATGAGACGAGCCGTTCATCGTCGCCCATGATTCACCGTCACTCGAAGCTCAACAATGGAGAAAGATCATGTCAACGCGCAGCGGCAAGCTCATCGCGCTCCTCGCCATCATCGGCGCTGCTTCGGTCGGCACCGCTCGCGCCGATTGCGAGGCCGATGTGGCTCAGCTGGATCAAGCCATGAAGGCCCCGACGCTTACGATCGACGCCAAGACGATCCTTCGGGATGCCAAGAAGAAAGCGGTCGAGGCCGTCAAGAAGGACGACGACGAGACCTGCAAGAAGGTGATCACCGAGGCCATGGTGCGGGCCGGAGTGAAAAGGTGACGATGCCGTGAAAATCACCAGCAAACCCCGATCGACCCTGCGCGCGCTGGCGGGGGCCGCCGCGATTGCGACCGCCATTTCGCTGGAAATGCTCGCCGCCCCGGGCGCTCCAAGAGCGCAGGAAAGTGCGGTCGCGCCGGAGAAGAATCCGCCGGGCGACATTCCCGACAATCAGGTGTTCATCATCTACAAATCGCCGCAAGGCTTCTCGCTGAAGGTCCCCGAGGGCTGGGCACGCAAGGACAGGCCGGCCGGCGTCTCGTTCACCGACAAATACGGCGAGATCGATGTCGCCCTCACACCATCCTCGGCGGCGCCGACCGCGGCGAGCGCGCGCCTCGGCGAGGCCGCCGAGCTCGAGAAGAACGGGCGCGCCGTGAAGATCTCGGCGATCAAGGACGTCAAGCTCCCCTCCGGCCCGGCCGTGCGTATCGTCTATACGTCGAACTCCAATCCCAACCCCGTGACCAACAAGCAGATCCGCCTTGAGAACGAGCGCTATCTGATGGAGCATGCCGGCAAGCTCGCCGCGCTCACGCTCTCGGCGCCCGCCGGGGCGGACAATGCCGACCAGTGGAAGCTGATGGCCGAGTCGTTCCGGTGGAATTGAGATGGCGATCGTCGAAGCCGAGGACCTGTTCAAGTTCTACCATCCCGGGGACGCCGAGGTTCGGGCGCTGCGCGGCGTCAGCCTGACGGTTGAGGCCGGTGAGACGGTTGCCCTCATCGGCCCTTCGGGCAGCGGCAAGTCGACGCTGCTCGCTTGCCTTGCAGGGCTCGACGAGCCTGATGGCGGCCTCGTCACGATCGCCGGAAGACGCATGACGCGGCGGCCCGAGGCGGAGCAGGCCGCGTTGCGCGCGGCGTCGATCGGCTTTCTCGCCCAGTCGAACAATCTCTTCGAGCATCTCAGCGTGGCGCAGAATATTCGCCTGCAGATGGAGCTGCGCGGCAAGCCGGATGCCGCCGCGATCGCTGAGCTCTTGCGTCTCGTCGGGCTCGAGGATCGCGGCGCGGCGCTTCCCTCGACGCTCTCCGGCGGCGAGCTGGCCCGCGCCGGGCTCGCCGTCGCGCTCGCGGCCGACCCGCCGCTGCTCCTGGCGGACGAGCCGACCGCCGAGGTCGACGCCGAGACCGAGGCGCGGATCCTCGAGCTTCTCGAGATGCGTCGCCGCAAGGGTGGGGCGGCGCTGATCGCCACCCACAGCGCGGCGCTCGGGGCAGTCGCTACGCGCATGATCCAGATCGCGGATGGGCGCATCGCCGCGGCCGAGCACTGCGCCAGGCCGCGGCCTGGCGCTCGGCCGGACGAACCGCCTCGAGCGCGACCATTCGCCGGGCCCCAGCCGGAAACGGGCCAGTTGCCCCTGATCGAGGCCCGCAGCGCGTCGCGCATGTTCACCATGGGCGACCGAGCGATCGAGGCAGTCGCCAGCGCGTCCTGCCGCGTCTTTCCCCGCGACCGCATCGCCATCGCCGGGCGATCGGGCAGCGGCAAGTCAACCCTGCTCAACCTCTTGGCCGGGTTATGGCCACCAAGCTCAGGCGAGGTCTTATGGCCGGCGATGCGGCAAGATCTGCCGCTTCGCCCGCGCCAGATCGGATTCGTCTTCCAATTCCCCTCGCTCCTGCCGGCTTTGACAGCGGTCGAGAATGTCAGGCTGTCGCTGGAGATAGCGAGGATCGAGAGGCGTTCGGCCATCGAGGCTACGCGGGTCCTCGAAGCGCTCTCGCTCGGCGAGCTTGCCGACAAGCTTCCCGACCAGCTCTCCGGCGGGCAAATGCAGCGCATAGCCGTGGCGCGCGCCCTTGTGACGCGTCCCTTGGTTCTGATCGCCGATGAGCCGACCGGACAGCTCGACCAGGTAACCGGCCAGAGGCTTCTCGACGCGCTCCTCGCCATGCTCGACGGCACCGAAACGGCGCTCATCGTCGCCACGCATGATCCGGCCGTGGCCGATCGGCTCGAGCGGCGTTGGCAGATGCGGGCCGGCCGCCTCGTGGCGGACGAGGCGCAGGAGATAGCCGCATGATCCTAGCCTGGATGAGAGGCGTTCTGGGGCATAGGTTTCCCCGCCTCGTCCTGGCGGCCTGCGGAATCGCGGTCGCGACGGCGCTCATCGGGGCGATCGGCATTTTTGCGTCCTCGAGCGCCGAGACCATGACGAGCCGAGCCTTGGCGGGCGTGCCGGTCGACTGGCAGATCGCGTTGCGGACCGGAACCGATCCCGCCGGCTTGCTGCCGATGCTCTCGGCCTCGGCGTCCGTGCGCGTCGCCGAGACAGTGGGTTATGCGGATGTCACCAACCTCGAGGCGGTGACCGGGGGCACCACCCAGACGACCGGCGCAGGCCAGGTTCTGGGCATCAGGCCCGGTTATGCCGATGCCTTTCCCGGCCAGATCCGGCTCCTGCTCGGAAGCCTCTCGGGCGTGCTGGTCACCCAGCAGGCCGCCGCCAACCTTCATGTCGGCATCGGCGACACCGTCGCGATCCTGCGCAAAGGCGATCGTCGCGACGAGGCGAAGATCGATGGCATCGTCGATCTGCCGAATGCGGACGCGATATTCCAGACGATCGGCCCGCAGAAAGGCCTCGGGCCGACGGCACCGCCGGACAACGTCATGCTGCTGCCGATGGATGCTTGGACCAAGCTGTTCGGCGCGGCGGCGCAGGACCCGGGAAGCAGCGCTCGCTATGAGATCCACGCCGCGCTCGACCACGCGCGCCTCCCCGCCACGCCTGAGGCGGCCTATCTCGACGCGACCGGGCGAGCCAAGAATTTCGAGCTGCGCGCCGCCGGCGCGGTTGAGATCGGCGATAACCTGTCGGCGCGCCTTTCTGCCGTGCGCGCGGACGCGCTCTACGCGCATATCCTGTTGTTTTTCCTCGGCCTGCCAGGTGTCGTCCTCTCGGTGCTCTTGACCTTCGCGGTCGTGCGGTCGGGAGGCGAACGGCACCGCCGCGAGCAGGCGCTCTTGAGCCTGCGCGGCGCCAATAGGGGAGGAGTGCTTCGCCTCGCACTTGTCGAGGCCGGCATGGTGGCGCTGACCGGGGCGCTCGGCGGGACGCTGACCGCGGCCTTTCTGGGGACGTTCGCCCTCGGCGCGGACCCGCGATCCGGGATCGTCCTCGCCTGGCTCGCGGCGACGCTCTCAAGCGGCATCGCGCTGGCGCTCGCGGCGGTGGTCGCCCCTACCCTCCTCGACCTGCGCGAACGCCGCGTCGCCTCGCGGCGGGCGCAACTCCTCGCGCCTTCACCGCCGCTCTGGCAGCGAGCCTATGTGGATGTCGTGCTCCTCATCGTGTCAGCCGTCGCCTTCTGGCGAAGTGCGAGCACGGGCTACCAGGTGGTCCTGGCACCGGAGGGCGTTCCCGCGACCTCGGTCGATACGACCGCGTTCCTCGCGCCCCTCCTATTCTGGATCGGGGCCGGCCTCTTGGCGCTGCGGATCGGTCGGGTGACTCTTGCGGCGGGGCGCGCCGTCCTGGCGATGGCGCTGCGGCCGCTTGCCGGCAGGCTCGCCGATCCGGTCGCTGCCTCACTCAGCCGCCAGAACGTCCGCATTGCGGCGGGGATCGCGCTCGCCGCGCTCGCCATCTCCTTTGCCACCGCAACTGCGATCTTCAACACGACCTATAACGCTCAGCTCCTCGTCGACGCCGAGCTCACCAATGGAGCCGACGTGACCATCACGGGAACGGCGGCAAGTCCGGCGGGAGATCGCCTTGTCGACATCGCGGCGCTGCCGGGTGTCGCGGCAGCCGTGCCGATGCAGCACCGCTACGCCTATGTCGGCAACGACCTGCAGGATCTCTACGGCATCGATCCCGCGCGGATCGGGCGGTCGACTAAGATCGCCGACGCCTATTTCGCCGATCGCGATGCGCGAGCGACGCTCGCAAGATTGTCGGCAACGCCGGATGGCGTGCTGGTGTCGCAGGAGACGGTCAATGATTTTCAGCTGGTGGCGGGGGATCTCGTCAACCTGCGCCTCCAAGACGCCCACCATCAATACCAGACGGTGCCTTTCCATTTCGTCGGCGTGGTCACCGAATTCCCCACCGCGCCGCGGGACAGCTTCCTCGTCGCCAATGCGAGCTATGTCGCCGAGCGGACCGGCGACCCGCATGCCGAAATCGTCCTCGTTCGCACCACGGACAATCCGGAAAGCGTCGCCGCGTCGATCCGGTCCGTGCTCGGGCCGGCATCGCCCTTGCAGGTCACCGATCTCGCTCATGCGGCCCGCCTCATCGGATCGAGCCTCACGGCGGTCGATTTGCGCGCCCTCACCTCGATCGAGCTTGCCTTCGCGGTCCTGCTCGCCGGAGGAGCGACCGGCCTCGTCCTGGCACTTGGCTTTGCGGAGCGCCGCCGCTCGACGGCAATCCTCGCCGCGCTCGGCGCCAATGCGCATGAGGTCCGCTCATTCCTCTGGGGCGAGGCGCTCATCCTCTTGATTGGAGGTCTGACCTTGGGGACGGCGATCGGCGCAGTGGTAGCCGCCATGCTCGTCAAGCTCCTCGGCGGCATTTTCGATCCGCCACCCGATGCGTTATCGGTGCCCTTCGCCTATCTCGCCCTGGTAGGGGCGGGCGCAACCTCCGCTACAATACTCGCGGTTTGGCGCTCGAGCGAGAGCTCTTTGACTTTGGCGCGCTAATGGCGGA
This sequence comes from Hyphomicrobiales bacterium, assembly GCA_044445965.1. Taxonomy (GTDB): domain Bacteria; phylum Pseudomonadota; class Alphaproteobacteria; order Rhizobiales; family Beijerinckiaceae; genus GAS188. The sequence goes on along the minus strand of JBIOEJ010000067.1, from coordinate 16,206 downwards.
CGCGGCCATGCCGCCGCCTGGGATTAGGGCTAGGAGCAAGGACTGCTTTGGGTCGATCCGAGCGCCGGATCGACATCGGCTTCCCGGATGAGCTTGGTCATGCGGAGATGCCAGTCGATGTCGCGCCACATGCCGACGAATTGCGGGCCGCAGAAATTGCTGGTCCCGATGCCGGTCCAACGTCCGGTCGCCGCCGCATGGCGGACGCCCATTTCGCAAATCTCCTTGATCCAGCCCCATTCGAGTTGCGGCCAATCCTTGTAGTGGATCAGCGCCCAGCATTCGGTGGTGATCACGGGGAGGCCTGTCGCGCGCGACCAATCCGCGACCCGGTCGATGAGCGAGGTGAGACGCTCGTCGTAATGCGGCTTGCGCTCCAGATATTCCTGCTTGCCGGATTCGACGATCCGCTGGAACGAATCCGTCTTCGAGCTGTAGCCGATGCGCGCGTAATAATCGCTCGTTCCGGGCGCTGCCATCCAGATATGGGGTTCGAGAACCCCGAAGCACGACACATCGGCTTTCGCCCAGCGATCGGTCTGCGGGTAGAATGAAAACGTATAGTCGAGTTGCGGATAGGCGGCCTTCAGCGGTGCGATCGCCGCCTTCATCCAGGCTCCGAGCCGAGGCGAATCGAGGGGTATCTCCGGCGCGTCCGGGGTTTCGTAGAGAAACACCGCCCATTTCGGCCATGGAAACTCGTTGCAGAGATCGACATAGCAGATGCTGTCGATCAGCCCCGCCTCATCGATGCGGCGCAACGTCTCGAGCCATTGCCGAGCCTGATCTTGCGGGCTCTTGATGCGGCCGCGCAAATTTTCGGCGTCCTCCTTGTACCAGCTCGACAGGCCGACCATGATCTTGCGGTCGCGGCATTTGCTCATGAATTCGAGGAGCTCCGGCAGGATGCGGATGCGCACCGGGGCGGGCGCCCCCCATGTACCGTGCTGGCCGCAGGAATAGACGGTCCGCGTCTTGTGCGGATCGGCGGCGACCAGATGTGGGTAGGCGTCGATCCGCACGGCGTCATAGCCGCGCTCGGCGAGCCCATCGAGCGCGACATCCCAATCCTCGTAGCCGGCGCCCGTCCAGCGGCGCTCGATCCAGGAGAAATCCCACATCGTGATGGCAAGCGGATGTCTGGGACGGAACGGCATGGCGGAGCTTCCTCGAATGCAGGGTGGCGTCGCGGGGGGGAAAGGGTCAGCGGCGGGCGCGATCGAGCTCCTGCTCGGCCTCGCCGAGCAATTGGAACATGGCCGCCTCGGCGGCTCTCGGGTCGCGGGCTTCGACCGCTTCGCAGACCGCGCGATGCAGGGCAAGGCCGCGCGCGGGATCGATGAGCGAGCGGCTCTGCAGCGAGAAGGACAGCTCGAGCACGATCATCACGACTTGGCCGAGCGCACCGACGAAGCGATTGCGGGTCGCGGCGAACAGCGCCTGGTGGAACTGCCTGTCGGCCAGGTAATAGGCCATCCGATCCTGGCGATTGCGCTCCATCTCGGCGAATGCCAGACGGACCGCGGCGGTGGACTGCGCGTCGGCGGCGGTCGCGGCCAGCATCGCGACCTGGGGTTCGAGCAACCTGCGAAACGCGACGAGCTCACGCGCCATCGTCTCGCTCAAAGGGGCTCCTCCCAGCCATTTCAGCACGTCGGGATCGAGAAAGTTCCAGGAGTCGATCGGGCAGACATGGGTGCCGACCTTCTGTCGCGATTCGATCAATCCCTTCGAGGCGAGAACGCGCAACGCCTCACGCAGAGTCGGGCGGCTGACGCCCAGCAGTCTCAGGAGCTCGGCCTCATGGGGGAGAGGAGAGTCCGGCGGCCATTCGCCCGACACGACGCGCCGACCGATCGCGTCGACGAGCATGCGTTGCATGCCCGAGACGCGTGACAGCGGCGTCGGGGCGGGCGGCGTCAGCGGCAGGCGTCGCGTCACGAAGGGGCGCGCTTCGACCCGCTCCGCGCCGCCACTTCGTTTCTTCTTGGAGGCCGGCATGGCGGGCGCTCACACGATCATGCGCGTCAAATCCTCGACGCTGGTCTGGGAGCGCTCGACATCGGCTATCTTCTCGCCTCGCGCCATCACCACGACGCGATCGGAGATCGGGTAGACATGGTGCAGGTTGTGGGAGATGAAGATGCTGCTGATGCCCTGCTCGCGCAGCTGAACGACGAACTCCAGCACCTTGTTCGTCTCCTTGACCGAGAGATGGTTGGTCGGTTCGTCGAGGATCAGCATTTTCGAGCGGAAGTGGATGGCGCGCGCGATGGCGACGCCCTGCCGTTCGCCACCCGACAGCTCCTCGACCGGCGTCTCGGGCGAACGCAGATGCAGATCGACCTTCGCCAACGCGTCGACGGCGATGCGCGCCATCACGGCTCGGTCCAGGTAGCCCATCCCGAACAGCCGCGGACCTTTCACGAGCTCGCGACCGATGAAGATGTTGCGCGCGATGCTCATGGCCGGGACCATGGCGGTGTATTGGTAGATGGTCTCGATGCCGGCGTTCATCGAGTCGCGCGGCGAGCGGATGCGAACCGCCTGGCCCTCGACGACGATTCGGCCCTGATCGGCCTGATGCGCGCCCGACAGGATCTTGATGAGCGTCGACTTGCCGGCGCCATTGTCGCCGACCAGGCCCACGATCTCGGCTCCGCGGCCGAATTCGACGCTGACATCCTTCAGCGCGAGCACTCCGCCGTACCATTTGCTGAGATTCTCGCAGCGCACGAAGGGCGTCATGCGTGCCTCCTCAGCTTCAGGGCGTAGCGGCGCACGGCGCCGTTGAGGATGACGGACGCGACCGTCAAAAGGCCGAGCGCGAACTTGAACCAGTTCGCGTCGATCCGCGACATCACGAGGCCATTGTCGATGAAGCGAATGAGCAGCGTGCCGATCAAGGCGCCGACGACCGAGCCGATGCCGCCCGCGAGCGCCACGCCGCCGATCACGGCCGCCGCGATCGCCTGCAGCTCGATGCCCTCGCCGGCCGAAGGCAGAGGGGATTCGATCCGAAACGTCTGGATGATGCCGGCGAAGCCCGCGAGCACGGAGCAGAGAACGAAGCAACCGATCTTCACCTTGTTGACCGGTATGCCCATGTCGCGCGCCGCCTGCACCTGCCCGCCTGTCGCGAATATCCAGTTACCGATATTGGTGCGATGCAGGACGAACGCGAGCGCGATCGAGATGCCGAGAAACCAGATGAGGGAGGCGCGGAAATAGCCGAAATTGGCCACGAAGACCTGGACCGGCGCGCCGTCGGGGAAAGGCGGCGGAAAGCCGCCGCTGACGATCACCGTCAGGCTGCGCACCGCGAACAGCGCGCCGAGCGTCGTGATGAAGGAGGGGAGGGCGAAGCGGATCGTGATCCAGCCATTGACGAAACCGACGGCGACGGCGCCGACGAGCCCCAGGAGCACGGATACCGCAAAGGGCATGCCTCCCGTGATCGCCAGGATCGCGATCATCGGTGCGAAGGCAAAGACGGAGCCGACGGAGAGGTCGAACTCGCCGGAAATGATGAGGATCGCGATCCCGAGCGTCACCAGGCCGAGCTCCGGCGTGATGATCAGGATGTTCTGAAGGTTGCGCGGGGTGAAGAAGGCGGGCGACATCGATGAGAAGCCGGCACACACCGCGAGCATGATCGCGAAGCCCGTGATCTCGGGCGTCGCGGCCAGGCGTCCGAGAACACGGTTGCGAAGCGATAAGGGAGCGATTGCGCCCGTCCGTTGGGCGCCCGGCACTAGCGCACACCCTTCTTCGACAGCTCGATGATCGCGTCGACCTCGGATGGCCGCACGATGGCGCGGCCCGTGTTCACATCCCAGGCCGAAAGCTTGAAGTTGTTCATGAGGTTGAATTCGATGATCGGCACATAGCCTTGCAGATAGGGCTGCTGATCGACCTGGAACTGGACGTAACCGGTCTTCATCTCGCTCATCGCGGCGGGCACGAGATCAAACCCGCCGATCAGGATCTTGCCCGGCGGAACGCCTTGGCTGCGCAGCGTCGTGGCGACGCCCGTGTGCCAATAGCCGATATCGAGATAGCCGGTGGTCTGCGGATTGGCGTCGATATAAGCCATCACGCGGCTCGTCGCCTGCGCGAGATCGGTCGTCGAATCGAGCTTGTGGTAGGTGACGGTCCGGTTGGGATTGGCCTTCTTGTAGTCCTCGATGAAGCGCACGATGCCGGCCGCGCGCTGCTCGGCCCAGGTCTGTCCCGGCGCGGAGACGCCGATCAGGAGATGCACCGGGCCCTCCGCCGGAAACCGCGATGACATCGCCTTGGCGAGATCATAGCCCGCCTGCTCGAGATCCTGTCCGACGAAGGCTTGGCGCTGATTGCCGTTGCCCTTGTCGGGCACGTCGACATTGGCCGCGATGACCGGGATGTTCTGGGCGCGCGCCTCGGCCACTGCGTCGTTGAACAAACGCGGGTTCGGCAAGCTCACCACGATGCCGTCGGGCTTTTGCACGATGGCCGCCTTCAGATTCGTCAATTCCTCGTCGAGATTGCCGCGCGTCTGGACGAACAGCATCTGGCAGCGCGCCTTAACCTGCGCGCAGGCGTCATCCATGCCGATCTTCACGCTTTGCCAGAATGGCGTGCCCGGCTGCGCATGCGTGACGAAAACATAGTTCCTCTGTTCCTGCGCCCATGCTGCGGGCGCGGTCAGTACCGCCGCCGTTCCAAGAATGGCGAGCGCCTCCATGGCGATTGCGAATCGACGCATCATGTCACGTTTCCTCCCGAAGCGATGGCGGTTGCCAAAAGGCGCGGATGGCCATATAGTCATATTATATAGTTTTTACTGCGGAGTTGCCGCGTTGGCAAGCCCTTCGTCGAATCCGTCATCGAACCCTTGCGCAATCTGCGTCCTCGAGGCCCGCGACATGGTCGGCGAAAGCCTGCTGTGGTCGGCGGCGGAAGGCGCGCTGCTCTGGGTCGATATCTGCGGCAAGCGCATCCATCGGCTCGGCGTCGAGGGTCATCGCCATCGCGTCTGGCCGACGCCCGACTTCCCGACCTCGATCGCCTTGCGGGCCAAGGGCGGGGCCGTGGTCGGGCTGACGCGATCGGTGACGCTATGGGATTTCGGCGACCGGTTCGAACCCTTTGCGGTGCCGGAGCCCGACCTTGCCGATAATCGGCTGAACGAGGGGCGCGTCGACCCGCGCGGCCGCCTATGGGTCGGCACGATGCAGAACAATCTCGAAGCTGACGGGTCGGCCAAGGCGATGACCCGATCCTGCGGAGCGATCTATCGCATCGGCGCGGACGGTCGCATCGACGCGATGACCCCTCCTGGCTTCGGTATCACGAACGGTTTCGTGTGGACCGGCGATGGCCGGTTCATCGCCGCCGATACCTTGAAGAACGAGCTCTACTCTTATGATTGCGATCCGGGCGCCGGCCTTTCGGATGAGCGCAAGGCATTCGGCGCCCCCTTCCCGCGCGGCCTGCCCGACGGCTCCTGCCTCGACGGCGATGGATTCATCTGGAACTGCCGCGTGGCGGGCGGGGGCTGCCTGGTCCGGTTCGCGCCGGACGGCTCGGTCGACCGCGTCGTCGATCTCCCCTGCACCTCGCCGACCAGTTGCGCCTTCGGGGGAAACGGCCTGGACACGCTTTATGTCACCTCGGCGCGCTTCACGATGACGCCCGACCATCTGGCGCGGAACCCTTTGGAGGGCGGCTTGTTTGCGCTCGATGTGGGCGTCAAGGGGCGGCCGGAACCGGTGTTTGCCGGATGACATTCCTGTCTCGGAAGGCGGCGCACCCATGAAGATCACAGGTCTCGAGACCGTCCGCATCGAGGAATTTCCGAATATCTTGTGGGTCCGCGTCCATACCGACGAGGGTCTCGTGGGTTTGGGCGAAACCTTCTTCATGGCCAAGACGGTCGAGACCTATATGCACGAGATCGTGGCTCGGAAGGTGATCGGGCGCGATCCGCTGGCGATCGATCGGATCGCGCGCGATCTCATCGGCTATCTCGGATTTCGCTCCACCGGCGTCGAAATGCGCGGCAACTCCGCGCTCGACGTCGCGTTGTGGGATTTGTGGGGGCGTCGGACGAACCAGCCGATCGCGCAATTGCTGGGCGGCTTCACCAGGCCCTCGATCCGCACCTACAACACCTGCGCCGGCAGCTCCTATATGCGCCAGGCAAGAGGCCAGCAGAGCGGCAATTACGGGCTCGGCGACACCAAGGACTACAACGATCTCGACGCTTCCCTCAGTCGATGCGGCGAGCTCGCCGCCGAGCTTCTGTCGGAGGGCATCACCGCCATGAAGATCTGGCCCTTCGACATGGCCGCCGAGGCGACGAACGGCCAATACGTCTCGCGCCCCGATCTCAAGGCCGCCCTGCGGCCGTTCGAACAGATCCGCAAGGCGGTCGGCGACAAGATGGACATCATGGTCGAGTTCCACTCCATGTGGCAGCTCTTGCCCGCCATGACGATCGCCAAGGCGCTGGCGCCTTACGACACGTTCTGGCACGAAGACCCGATCCGCATGGACAGCCTGGCGAGCCTCAAGCGCTACGCGGAGGTTTCGCCGGCGCCCGTCTGCGCCTCGGAGACGCTGGGCTCGCGCTTCGCCTTCCGCGATCTCCTGGAGACGGGCGCGGCCGGCGTCATCATGCTCGACCTGTCCTGGTGCGGCGGCTTGAGCGAAGCCCGCAAGATCGCCACGATGGCCGAGACTTGGCACTTGCCGGTCGCGCCGCATGATTGCACCGGACCCGTGGTGCTTTGCGCCTCGACGCATCTGTCGCTCAACGCGACCAACGCGCTCATGCAGGAATCCGTGCGGGCCTATTACCGGACCTGGTACCGCGACCTCGTGACCCGTCTGCCCGCGGTCGTCGATGGTCAAATCTCGGTTCCCGAAGGACCCGGCCTCGGCCTCGATCTCGCTCCTGACCTCGACGGGAAGTTCACGGTGACCCGCCGCATGACCCGCGCGGAGGATTTGTCGTGACGATGTCGTCCCCGCCTCGCAGCACGCCGTTGCAAGGCAAGACCGTTCTCTTGACCGGGGCTCTCGGCACGCTCGGCCGCGCCCAGGCGGAAACGCTCGGCGCCGCCGGAGCCACCATGCTGCTGCTCGACCGGCCCGCCGCGACGGATGGCGAAGCCTTCGCCTGGGAGGTGTCGCGCAGCGCCGGCTGCGAGACGCAATATGTCGGCTGCGATCTCAATGACCTCGCCGGCGCCAAACAGGTCGTGGAGGAGCTGGCTGCCGGTTGCGGGGGCGTCGACATCCTCATCAACAATGCCGCGCTCATCATCAACCAGCCGTTCGAAGACGTGCCGCTTGCCGATTACGAGGATCAGATACGCGTCAATTCCTCCGCCGCCTTCGTCCTCGCTCAGGCCGTCGCCCCGGGGATGAGGGCCAAAGACTATGGCAAGATCATCAATTTCTGTTCGATCACGCTGAACGGCAAATGGGACGGCTATGTGCCTTACGTCGCTTCCAAGGGCGCGATGCTCGGATTGACGAAATCGCTGGCGCGCGAATTGGGGCCCTTTGGAGTGCGGGTCAACGCGATCTCGCCGGGGGCGGTCGTGTCGGATGCCGAGCGCCGCGTCTTCGGCGATCGGCTCGAGGCCTATGATCGATGGGTCGTCGAGAACCAGGCGCTCAAGACGCGCATCGAGGCGCGCGATATCGCGCAAGCCGTGCTGTTCCTGGCTTCGCCTGCGTCCGACATGATCTCGGGACACAATCTCGCCGTCGACGGCGGCTGGTGACGGCCTACGACTTCGCCCAGCGGAGCACCAAGGGGTCCAGGCGGCGGGCGATCTCGACGAGGCCCGCCCTGATAGCCGGATGCAAGGGCGCCAGAGGATGGCGCGGCGCCTCGCAGGCAATGATGCGGCCCTCCTTCATGAGGGCCTTGCAGGCGAGCAGGCCGCATTGCCGGTTCTCGTAGTTGATGAGGGGCAGGAAGCGCTCATAGCCGGCGACCGCCTGCTGGCGCCGCCCGGCGAGATAATCGTCGATGATCTGCCGGAAGGCGTCGGGATAGCCTCCCCCCGTCATGCTGCCGGTGGCGCCGGCATCGAGATCGGGGATCAAGGTGATCGCCTCCTCGCCATCCCAAGGCCCTTCGATGGCCGCTCCGCCGAGCCTGACGAGCTCGCGCAGCTTCGATGCGGCGCTCGGCGTCTCGATCTTGAAATACGACACCTGCTCGATCCCGGTCGCCAGGCGCGCCAGAAACGGCGCCGACAAGGGCGTGCCGCTGACGGGCGCGTCCTGGATCATGATCGGGATGCCGATCGCGTCCGAGACGGCGCGGAAGAAGTCGAAGATCAGGGGCTCGCCGACGCGGATCGTCGCGCCGTGATAGGGCGGCATCACCATCACCATGGCGGCGCCCAGGGCCTGCGCCTGCCGGCTTCGTTCGGCGCAGACGCGCGAGGAGAAATGCGTCGTGGTCACGATCACCGGCACGCGGCCCGCCACATGCTCCAATATGGCCTTGGTCAAGACTTCGCGCTCCTCGTCGGAGAGCACGAATTGCTCCGAGAAGTTGGCGAGAATCGCGAGGCCGTTCGATCCGGCCTCGATCATGAAGTCGACCGCGCGCTTCTGCCCCTCGAGGTCCAGCCCGCCGCGTTCATCGAACACGGTCGGCACGACCGGAAACACGCCCTTGTAGCGGGCTTGTGGCACGGAGCCGCTCATGTCTCCTCCCTGTGATGGCCTATCGGCGATGCATTCCTATCGAGATTCGATGGGCAATTATAGCGCAACCGACCGACATATCGGCACGGGCGCGATCCGCGATCGCCGGCGGAGCGAGCCGGGGAGTTCCATCGGATCTTGCCTACCCCTTGCGATCAGGGGTGCTCGTTTTCGTTGACGACGCCTGCGATGAGATCGTATTTCGCGCTCGTGACCATGAAGTCCTGGAACCAGGAGACCAGGTCTCCCCATGGATCGTGAATGGTCGACAGGCCCGAGACGAAGGCGACCACGGTACCGACTTCCGTCTCGCCGTTGATCACATCCCAGCCGCCGAGGCCGAGAACCGTTACGGTGGCCAAGTGGTGGGTCAGGTTCATGACGAAATTCAGGGAATATTTGAGCTTGAATATGCCCATGTTGAAGGTGAACACCTTTTCGAAGCGCGCCTCTTGGCGCGAGTTATCGTGCTCGTGCTCCTCCTCGCCGACCAGCGCGGCGCTCGCGGCACGCAGCGTCGTGATGCGCTTTTGCACCCGGCGGTTGATCGACAGCTGAATGAGCGGAACGAGCACGAGCTGCGGCGAGATGACGATGAAGGTCGCGAGCGCCATCAAGGGGTTGAGATAAGTCAAATAGCCGAGCACGCTGATGAGGATGCCGATCTGCTGCAGGGGAGACGAGATGCTGCTGCCGACGAAGGATCCGACCGGATCGGCCTCCGCGACGATGATCGAAATCTCGACGCCGAGGTCCTTGGCTTTGTCCGCCTCCGGCTTCGTTCCGAGGCCCCTCTTGTTGATGAAGGATCGCAGGGATCGGATGGAGTTCTCGGAGACCCAAGCGCGATAGATGTTCATGAGAAGCTTGAGCCCGCCCTGCACGACGACGAGGCCGGCATAGGTCAAGGCGAGCAGCAGGACCGGTTGAAATGCGTGCCCCACGGTGAGGGAGTTGACGATGCGTCGCTGCACCTCGATGGGCACCGTGTCCAGAAATACGACGGCGACCGTCAGGATGGCGATCCAGACCTGGTCGGCCGCGCTCAAGCGCCAAACGAAACCGAACAAGGTGGTCGGCAAAGGCCAGCTCCGCAGGACCGGACGGTATCCGTCGGTCCGTAAGGGCGAGGGCCAGCTCATGAACGATAGTCTCGTGAACGATAGTCTCGTGAACGATAGTCTTGCGGCAGCGCCGACCGGGCGGTAGGCGCAACCGCGTTCTTGACCGTCATGACGACCCGCCTTTCGCGCGGCGCGGCGGCGCCCCGTGTTGCCCGCCGTATCACATCATGAGGTCGAAGATATATCCTCTGAAATCGATATGTTAGCCAGGTTCTGCCGAGTTGGGCTCGACGACTAGGGCACATCATTCGCGCACCCAGAACTGGTTGCGGTCGACGGCCGCGAATCCGAGATGGCGGTAAAGGGCGATGGCCGGCGCATTGGTCTCACTGACCTGGAGCCCCAAGAGACCGACGCGCTGCCTGTGCGCCCAGGCTTCGACCGCGCGCAGCACGGCCTGGGCGCCACCCCGCCGACGGGAATCCGAACGCGTCGCGACGCACTCGATCACGGCGCATCGATCATCGGCAATGCCGGCGGCCTCGGACTCGGCAACGCCGAGCGCCGTGGAGATGACCCGGCCGGCGCTGCGATAGGCGAAAAAGGCGCGCGGTCCAGGGATCGCTCCGAGGATTGCGGTGTTGACGGCGCGCCGGTTTTCGGTGACCGCGCCGAGATAGACTTCGAGCCATTCCGGAGTCGGGTGCCGGCACAGCTCGACCTCGGCGTGATGGGGCTCGCCTCCCAAGCGCTTCGCCATGGTCGCCGTGGTCTCGCCCTGAGCATAGCCGCGGGCGCTCAACAAGGTCGGCAAATGGGTCGGGCGGCCGACCGAACACGTATGCAGGCGGGCGGGCGCGCCCTTTCCTCGATAGCGGCTCTCCACTTCCTCGAGGGCAGCGGCCGGATCGGCGCCCTCGAAGTCGAGCGTCGAAACCGAGTTGGCACGCTGCGAGCCGCCGCCCGAGTAGCGCCATAGCCAACCCTCGATGCTGGCCGTCTCGAAGGCCGGCCAAGCCTTCACGTGGACACGCTCCAGGCGTCTCAGCCCGTCGGTCGTGAGGTTCGCTATGCCCATCATGGAAGCATCGGACGCCATCTTATGGGTAACGGCAGCAGCAGACTGTAGCTTTGGGGCTCTGCCGGGCAAGGCGAAAACCTCACCGCGCCTCTGGCTCGAGGCGCTTGACTCGCGTCGCCAAAACGCGGCCATATACTAATATACTAGCCGCTCCGATGGCGGCTGGACCGCGATCGACGGACCGCCGACCGGCCTCACCCGGCTGGAGCGGCCGGTCGAGTGAGCACCCAAGGCCCGGCGGCGCGTCGGCCAAGCGGCCAATAAGAACCCCCGACCCGCCTCACTCGAAAATGCTTCAGGCAACGACCGAGGCGAGCTTGGCCGTCCGCGCGGTCGACGCCTTGCGCTTGCGCGCGTTGGCGGGGGCCGCGGTGGCTTGCGCCAGATAGGCGATCGCGGCGGTGACGCCGCCCTTGCCATGCGCGATGCCGAGCGCCCCAAGGCCGGTCTCGACCACGGCCAGCGTGCCGAGGATCGTCGCCGCGCTCACATCGCCCATATGGGCGATGCGGAAGCCTTGGCCGGAAAGGGCCCCGATATTGACGCCGAGCACCACGCCGCAGACATTGCGGCAGAAGTCCATCAGCCGCTGTGCGCTGCCGGCCTCGAGGCGCACCACGCTGACGGAATCGGAGCGTTCATCGGCCTTCTCGATGTTGAACGACAGCGCTCCGCCCTCGGCCCAGACCGAGATAGCGCGACGCGTCGCTTCGGCGAGCAGGCGATGGCGGCGGAAGACCGCCTCGAACCCCTCCGCCTTGATGAGGTCGAGGGATTTGCGCAGCCCGAAGAGCAGGTGCTCCGGACAGGTGCCGCAATATTTCTTGTAGTGCTCCGGGCCGTCGCGGAACTGCCAATCCCAATAGAGTGTCCGCAAACCGGCCGCCCGGTTCGCGGCCTTGGCCTTGGCGCTCGCCGCCACGAAGGCGAGGCCAGGCGTCATCATCAAGGCTTTCTGCGCGGCGCCCACCGCCACATCGACCCGCCAGGCGTCCATCTCGAAGGGGATGGCGCCGAGCGAGGCGATCACATCGACCATCAAGAGCGCCGGGTGACGGGCGGCGTCGATCGCCCGGCGAATGCCGGGGATGTCGTTGCGCACGCCCGACGCCGTATCGACCTGAACGACGAGGACGGCCTTGATCTTGCGATCCTTGTCCGCCGCCAGGCGGGCTCGCAAGCTCGCGGGGGAAACCGCGCAGCGCCAATCTCCCGTCAGCGTCTCGACCGTGACGCCAAGCATCTTTCCCATCTCGCCCCAGCCCTTGGCGAATTGCCCGGATTCGGCCACCAGCACGGTATCGCCGCGCGAGAGCGTGTTGGCGAGCGCGCCCTCCCAGGCACCGTGGCCGTTCGCCGCGTAGATGTAGACGTCGCCCTTGGTGGCGAAGATCCAGCGCAGATCGTCGAGGCAGCCGAGCGTGACCTCGTGCAGCGCCGGCGAATAGAGGTCGACGGTCGGCCGATGCATGGCGCCGAGCACCTCATCGGGGATCATGGTCGGTCCCGGCGTGACCAGGATTTCTCGTCTCGTTCTCAGCGACATCGGCCAGCGATCCTTGGTTTTGTGACGAAGCGCCTCAATGGCGGAAGGGAGCAAAGTCCGCGGCGCTCAACTCTCCGAGCTCGCTCAGCAGCATCGGCCAGCTGCGCAGACCTTCATCGAACGAGGACAATCTGAAGAACTCGTTGGGGGCATGAATATCCTCATCCGGCATGGCGAGGCCATAGGCCAGCGTGTCGATGCCGAGCATCTCGCGGAAGATCGCGGAGATCGGCAGCGTTCCACCCGAGCGGACCGGGATCGGCTTTCGCCCGTGCAGCCGTTCCAGCACCCGCGAGGCGGTGACGAGGAGAGGGTGGTCGTCCGGCATGGTCGGAGCAGGCGTGCCGCCGCGCTCGGGCGAGAGGCTGATCTTGACGTCTTCCGGGACCGAAGCCTCGAGATGGGCGCGCAGATGCCTTCCCGCGCGCACGGGATCCATACCGGGAGCGAGGCGCATGGTGATCTTGGCATGGGCTTCGCTCGGCAGCACGGTCTTGGTCCCGACCCCGGTATAGCCGCCCCACATCCCGTTCACCTCGATGGTCGGGCGCAGCGTGGTGCGCTCCCGCACCGTATAGGCCGGATCTCCCCAAGGTGCGCCGCCGATGCGGGCGTAGAATTCTGCCTCCTCGAAGGGGAGCGCCGCAGCGGCGGCGCGCATGGAGTTGCTGATCGGCGTCGCGTCGTCGCCGAAGCCCGCCACCTGGATGCGGCCCACTCGGTCATGCAGGCTGGCGATCAGGGCGGCCATCTCGTGAAGCGCATTGCGAGCGGCACCGCCGAATTGGCCCGAATGGCCGTCTTTCTCCGCGCTGCGCAGCGTGAACTCGAGCGCCACGAGGCCGCGGCCACCAATGCCCAGCGTCGACACCGTGGTGCTGGCGCGCCCGCCATCGGCCGAGAGCATGGCATCGGCGGCGAGCTTGTCGCGATGCCGCTCCACGATACCGCGCAGGCTCGGGCTGCCGCACTCCTCCTCGCCTTCCAGGAACAGCTTGATGTTGACCGGGCAGCCGCCGGTCACGGCGAGGAACGCGCCGACCGTCTCGACCGCGATGGTCGTCGATCCCTTCACGTCCGAGGCGCCGCGGGCGTAGAGGCGGCCATCGCGCTCGGTCGGCTCGAAGGGCGGGGTGCGCCATAGCTCGAGCGGGTCGACCGGCTGGACATCGTAATGGCCGTAGACGATCAAGGTGGGGCGGCCGGGCGCGCCGGTCCATTCGCCGAAGACCGCCGGCTGGCCATCGCTTCCCAGCAGTTGGACGTTCTGCATGCCGATCGTCCGCAGGCGTTCGAGCAGGAACTCGCGCGCCGCCCGCATGCCGCCGGCAAACTTCGCATCGGTCGAGATGCTCGGCAGCCGCAAGAGGGCTTTCAGCCGCTCCAGGATGGCACCGCGTTCCGCGGCAAGGTGGGCAATGACGGCGTCAGACATGGGATGCGGTCTCTTTCTGCGTGATTATGCTCATCGAGGGGGCAATCATCAATCATTGTCGTCGAGCGCCGCACCCGCGCCGCTGAGGCGCGATTTCACGCTCGCCGGCACATAGGTCAAGGCCTCGAAGCCGCGCAGCTTCGCCCATGATGCCGCGTCGACTTCCGCTCCGCCCTGGCGCGCCGGTGGCAAGACCTCCATCGGGCGATGGCCGGTCGGCGCCGTCAACGTGACCTCGTCCGCGCGGACCGAATCGAGCGCTTGGGCATCCGCGTTCGCGACCGCCGCGGTTTCGCCCTCGAGCCTTACCGTCACCCCGTCCCACGCCAATTCGAGCGCCGAGGCTCGGCGCGCCGCGAAGGGCAGGAGCAGCACCGGAAAGAGCACGCGCTCGACGATCACCGGCAAGGTCTCGCCGAGATCCGAGAGATACGCCCCTGCACGGATCGGGCAGAGCCAGGCATCGGCGGATTGCGGCCGCAGCCGCGCTCCGTCGATGCTGGGTCGCACCCGCCATGCACCCGTCGCGAGGAGGGCGGCGAAAGGCGCCGCCCAAGGCAAGGCCAGTCTGGCCAGCCAGCGCGCGGCTTGCGCTGCCTCTTCCGCCAGCCCCCATTCCATGCCGGCGCCGCGCGCGGCCTTGAGGATCGTCGTCTCGATCTCGTTCAGCGAGACGATCATTCTCCATAGGCCCAGCGATCCCAATTGCCGGCTTCCAGCTCGTCAGGGAAAGGTGCACCCTGAAACAGCGTGATGCGCAGCCATTTATCCGAGCGCGGATCGAAGCGCGTGGCGCCGAAGAAGGCGAGCTTGCAGCGAAGGATGTCGATCGGCCGCAATTGCGCCCCGACCAGATTGTCGCGGATTTCCGAATAGGGATGCCGCGCGGCGATCTGGATGCGCCTTACAGTGTGGCGATGCTCGGGATGGGCGAGCAGGAACGCGGCAACCGGCAAATCCTGGTTTTCGGCATCGAGAGCGGCGGTCAGCGCCACGATGTCGCGCGCCACGGCCAAGGGCTGCTCGCGCTCCATGCCCGGCTCGTCGAAACGCTCGCCGAGCCTCGGCTCGAGCTTCTCCTCGGAGACGTACCAGAAGCGAGCGAGCGCCTCGCGGCCGGAGAAGTCGAGAGCGAGCGCCCAATCGCAATGCCGCGCGATGAGACGCTCGAGGTCCCCGCAACGCATCGTCCCGTCGATGCGGAACGACGCCGTCTCGTCGACCGCCATGGTCTCGGCGAGATCGTCGACGAGATCGCCATGCGGCTCGATGAGGAGCGTGACGGCGTATTCCTGGCCTTCGAGCGAGAGATCGGCTTCGGCGAATCGATAGAGCGCATCCCAGGGTCGGGGCATGGCGAAGACGCCGTCGGTCGCGTAACGCTCCAAGCGCTGCAAATCGTCCCGCAGCCGCGAGATACGGCTCGCCTGTTGCCGATCCTCGGTCGTCCAGGCTGCGACGAGCCGATGCGAATTCCGCAGCGCCGCGCGGAACGAAGCGATGGACGCTGTGTCCGCGCGGCCGACGGCCCGCACCCGGGCGAGCGCCGTCTCGCGCGCCGCGATCCAGCGGTCGAGCAAGGCCGGATGCTTCACCAGGAAGGGGGCCATCCCGAGGCCGGTCGCATTGCCTATGCCGAAGCGCCGCCGCAGCGCCGGCTCGAGGGTCGTGGCGCTCGCGCCCCCGCGCAAGCCCGCGAGATGCTCGACGAGGTCGACCGTGAACATGCGGATGAGATAGACCGTCAGCATCTCGGCGCGGAAGGGACCCAATGTTTCGGGACGATCCTTGATGAGGTCGCGATCGGCGATGCCGAACTTGCCGTTACCGTAAACCGCGGTGGTGCGCATGAGATAGCCGGTGGCCTCGACGGAGGCCGGGTCGGGCTGGCGTCCTTCGGCCAGCGCCGCCGCCACCTGATCGAACAGGCGCACGCTGCGGTTGGCGCGGGCGAGCACCAGCTCGCTCGCGAGATAGCGCCCAGCTTCCTGAAGCGGGACATTCTCGCTCAGACGCGAGATCGCCGCCGCGTCGGGGAGCCCGTCATAAAGCACGAAGGTCGCGTCCCATTCCTCCGCGATCACGCGATCGGTCCGCTTGGCGGGCGCGAGCTCATGACCGAAGGCGACGAGGCTGTAGAGGCGCGCGCCCACATCGACCGCGTAGATCGCGGTCCCGACGCCGCGCGCATCGACATCCATGCGCTCGCGGGAGACGCGCCAATGCTCGGCTTGCATGCGGCGCAGCAAGGCCCGCAGGAAGCTCAGCCGCGTCTGATGCGCGCTGCCCAGTCGATCGAGCCGCATCACGACATCGGCGGGGCGTAGCGCCACGGTATCCGGGGCGGGCAGCGCCGTCATGG
>JBIOEJ010000066.1:0-32245 GCA_044445965.1 Hyphomicrobiales bacterium | reverse complement strand
CGGCCTCGGCCTCCTTCAACGGCGAGAACTGGCTGTCGGTGGATTCGAGCGTCGCCGGCTATAACGCCACCAAGAGCATCGTCGCCTCCTTCTCGCGCGATTCGACCGGCGCCATTTCGGTCGGCACGATCGGGGTCGATACCTCGAAGACCAAGCTCTATGACGCCAACGGCCAGATCGGCATTCTCGACAAGGTCTCAGGCGTGACGAATGTCAGCGTCGACACGATGGACATCTCGGCCCTGACCAATTCCGCCGCGGACCTGACCACGCTGTCGAACATGACTTCGCAAGTGGACGCGGGGATCAAGTCCATCACCGATGCGGCGACCACGCTCGGCGCCACCAAGACCCGGGTCGACATGCAGTCGACCTTCGTGTCGAACCTGTCCGATGCGATCTCCAGCGGCGTCGGCTCGCTCGTCGATGCGGACATGAACCAGGCCTCGACCAGGCTGCAGGCCTTGCAGACCCAGCAGCAGCTCGGCATCCAGTCGCTCAGCATCGCCAACCAGAACAGCCAGCTGATCCTCAAGCTGTTCGGCGGCTGAATAGACCGACCAAGACGGCGCCGACGTTCGAGACGGCGCTGATATCTCGAGGGCCGCGCTCCGCAAGGAGTGCGGCCCTTTTCGTTGCGAGCCCCTCCCTCATGCGACTTCGAGGCTGTTGGACAGCACGCCATCCGGCTGATCGGCATCGGCTCCCACCACGCACAGCGTTAAGATTTGCGCAACGCTTTTGGGTTAACGAATCGTTATGGCAGGTTGGATCATCCTCAGGATGCGGTCCAAGGACGTGAGCCCGCTCTGCCGTGCTGGCGACCCGTATTGTCCGCCAACATGTCGAGTAATCTCGAATGACCTCTAAGGACATAGGCAGATGAGCAGCATTTTGACCAACATGTCGGCGATGACGGCGCTCCAGTCGCTCGCGCTGACGCAGAAGAGCCTGCAGCAGACGCAGGGTCAGATTTCGACTGGTCAGCGCGTGTCGAACGCCTCCGACAACGCGGCCTACTGGTCGATCGCGACCACCATGCGGTCGGACAACGACGCTCTGTCCGCCGTCAAGGATTCGTTGAACCTCGGCGCCTCCACGGTCGGCGTGGCCAATTCGGCCTTGACCAGCACCATCAGCGTGATGGACCAGATCAAGTCCAACTTGGTGACGGCGGCGGAGCCGGGCGTCGACAAGTCCAAGATCCAGACCGACATCACCGCGCTGCAGGACCAGCTCCGGAGCATCGCGGCCTCGGCCTCCTTCAACGGCGAGAACTGGCTGTCGGTGGATTCGAGCGTCGCTGGCTATAACGCCACCAAGAGCATCGTCGCCTCCTTCTCGCGCGATTCGACCGGCGCCATTACGGTCGGCACGATCGGGGTCGATACCTCGAAGACCAAGCTCTATGATGCCAACGGCCAGATTGGCATTCTCGACACGGTCTCAGGCGTGACGAATGTCAGCATCGACACGATGGACATCTCGGCCCTGACCGATTCCGCCGCGGACCAGACCACGCTGTCGAACATGACCACGCAGGTCGACACGGCGATCAAGTCCATCACCGACGCGGCGACCACGCTCGGCGCCACCAAGACCAGGGTCGACATGCAGTCGACCTTCGTGTCGAACCTGTCCGATGCGATCGCCAGCGGCATCGGCTCGCTCGTCGACGCGGACATGAACCAGGCCTCGACCAAGCTGCAGGCCTTGCAGACCCAGCAGCAGCTCGGCATCCAGTCGCTCAGCATCGCCAATCAGAACAGCCAGCTGATCCTCAAGCTGTTCGGCGGCTGAATAGACCGACCAAGACGGCGCCGACGTTCGAGACGGCGCCGGCGCCCATCGGCCGCGCTCCGCGAGGAGCGCGGCCTTCTCATGCCGGGAGGGCGTCGAAGACCATTTGGCGCGTGAGCTGGTCTCGCGGTCGGCGCAAGTTTGCAATCCCCGCGCAAGCTTGTTGACCGACAGTCGCGGGCGACGCGCATTGCAGCCATGGCAGGGGCGGTGAATGACTGTTCGAGAACAGCTGGAGCGTCTGCTTTCCAGCCTGGCGAAGCTCGGAGGCCGAAGGCTGGCGATCCTCGGCATCGTCGGCTTGGGCATATTCGCCGTGACGGGGTTCGCCGGCTACTATCTGAGCCGGCCATCCCTCGAAGTGCTCTATGGCGGCCTCGACCGTCAGGACGTGAGCCGCATCGGCTCGGCGTTGAGGGAGGCCGGCATGTCCTTCGACGTCAATGCCGACGGGAATACCGTGCTCGTGCCCTATGGCCAGACGGCGCAAGCCCGCATGCTGCTCGCGGAGAAAGGGCTGCCGCATTCGTCGAATGCCGGCTACGAGCTGTTCGACAAATTGGGCTCGCTCGGCCTCACCTCCTTCATGCAGGAGGTGACGCGCGTCCGAGCGCTCGAGGGCGAGTTGGCGCGCACCATCCAGACCATGCGCGGCGTCAAGGCGGCGCGCGTCCATATCGTCCTGCCCGACGAGGGCTCGTTTCGGCGCAATCGCGAGCCCGCCTCGGCCTCGGTGGTGATTCGAACCGAATCCCCGAGCGATGCGAGCTCCGCCCAGGCCATCCGCCATCTCGTGTCGGCGGCCGTGCCCGGCATGGCGCTCGAGGGCGTGACGGTGCTCAACACCGAGGGCATGCTGCTCGCCTCCGGCAGCGACATGGCCGACACGGCGCCCGCCGGCATGCTCTCGCTCGAGAAGAGCGTGTCCCAGGAAATCCAGGACAAGATCCGCAAGACGCTCACCCCCTATCTGTCCACGCGGAATTTTCAGATCAGCGTGGCGGCGCGGCTGAACACCGACAAGAAGCAGACCAACGAAACGATCTTCTACCCCGAAACGCGGGTCGAGCGCTCGGTGCGGGTGGTCAAGGAAACCCAGACTGCGCAGAACTCGAGCACCCAGGCACCGACTTCGGTCGAACGGAACCTGCCCCAGGACAAGGGTCAGAGCAGCGACGGCAAGCAGTCGAACGAGGATAATCAGAAGCGCGAGGAATTGACCAATTACGAGGTGTCCTCCAAGACCATCTCGACCGTGAGCGCGGGCTACTCGATCGAGAATATCTCGATCGCTGTGCTGCTGAACCGGGCGAGCCTGCTCGCCTCCCTCGGGGGGGAGAAGGCGACGCCCGAGGCGCTCGACAAGCAACTCGTGGACATCGAGCAACTCATCTCCTCAGCTGCCGGCCTGCGCAAGGACCGGGGCGACGCCATCAAGATCGCCGCAGTCGACTTCGCCGATACCGGGCGCGATCTCGAGCCCTTGCCGCCACCCGGCTTCGTGGAGCTGTTGATGCGCCAATCGGGCAGCCTCGTCAGCGCCGGAACCATCCTCGCCGTCGCCGTGCTTCTGATCTGGTTCGGCATCCGCCCGGCGACGCGAGCCCTGCTCGCCCTGCCACAGACGGCGGCCGCGGCCGAAGCACCGCTGCTGCCGGGGCTCGACCAGCTAAGCGGCCCAGACCCGACGCAAGCCATTACCGATGCGGGTTTTGCTCTGCAACCCATGCACTCGGGCGAACCCAATCTGATCGAGGATCTGACCAGCAAGGTTCGGCGCACGCCGCAGAAGCGGCTCGAGCAGATCGTCCAGTTCGATGAGGATCAGGCAACCGCCATCCTCAAGCAATGGATGCACCAGGGGGAGCGGGCGTGACGCTCGTTCCGATCGCCCAATATCTCGCCCAATTCACTGCCGGCGGCGCTTTCAACGCGGCGGACCAGCTTCGCCTGGACGGCCCGCAGTTGCAAAGCCTCGATCCGAAGGCGGCCGAAGAGCTCGCGCACCAGCTCGACGACGCCCATGCTCGCGGACGGGAGGAGGGACGTGGAGAAGCCGCTGCCGAGTCCGCCCTCGAGCTTTGCAAGGAGCGGGAACTGCTCGAGGCACGTCTCGCCTCCGAACGCGAGAGCTGGCTCGCCGAAGAGGGAAACCGCATGGGCAGCGCCGTGCGGGCAGCCTTTGAGGGGCTGGAGAAGAGCGTAGCCGACAGCGTCGCCCGCATTCTCAAGCCGTTCCTCGCAACCGCCTTGCGTGAGCAGGTGCTCGCCCAGTTGTCGGAAACCTTGTCGGCCTTGCAGACGGCGGAGGGTCCGCTCCTCAAAGTGAGCGGCCCGGAGACCCTGTTGAACGCGCTACGGGAGAAATTGGGACAGAGCCCGACCACGATCGAATATGCGCCGTCGAGCAGCGTGGATATCAGCGTCGTTGCCGATCAAACCGTCATCGAATCGCGGCTGCAAGCCTGGATCGACCGATTCGACCGGGCGACGGATTGAGGCCCGAGATGGCTGAGCAGGAAGTCCACGAGCTCGTCATCATCAAGCATCGTCGCGATCACGACGAAGAGGCTCATCACGGCGGCGTCTGGAAGATCGCCTATGCGGACTTCATGACCGCCATGATGGCCTTCTTCCTGGTGTTGTGGCTGCTCAACTCCACGAACAAGGAAGCCAGGATTTCGATCCTCAACTACTTCAACCCCATCAAGCTCGCCGATGCGAGCATGACGCGCAAAGGCATCATCGACCAGAAGAACGCCCAACCGGCGAGCACCCCCGATGCGGGCAAGAAAACCGAATCCGGGCAGCCGGGCGAAAAACGCGGAGACGATGGGCTCTCTGCTCCGTCGAACGCGCCGGATGAGGCGGGCAAGAGGCCTCCGGCCGAGACCAAACAGTCCGAAGGCGGCAAGCCGCAAGCGGCAGCAAAGCCGCGAGCCGGCGAAAAGACACAAGAGGGCGCAAAGCCACAAGATGGCAGGGCCGCCGCCAACCAGAAGACGCCCTACTCGGAAGCCGCGCTGTTCGCCGACCCCTATCGCATCCTCTCCGAGATCGCCGCGCAGGCGCCGACCGAGCCGCCGCCGGCCGCCGCCAAAGCCGCCGGTGAGCAGGCAACCGCCGGCGATCAGGGCGGAAGCTCGGCCGCCGCCTATCGCGACCCCTTCGAGTCCGTCTCGCCGAGGCCGACCCTCCAACCGAGCGTCGCTGTCAGTGCCACAGCGCCCGCCATCGCACCCGACCCCGCCCCGCAGACCGTGCTGCAGCCGGCCCAGGCGCCCGTGCCAGCCTCCGTGCCCGCAAAGCTCGCACCCGGCAAGACCACCAGTCAGGACGATGCGGCGAACGCTTCATCGCCCGCGGCGCAGGCGGATGCGGCGAAGCTGCAGGCCGACATGTCAAAAGCACTGAATGACGAGATCGCGGGTCAGCCGGCCCCCAAGATCGACGTCCAAGCGACGAGCGAAGGCGTCCTCATCAGCCTGACGGACGAATTCGACTTCGGCATGTTCGCGATCGGTTCGGCCGAGCCGCAGGCCAAGCTCGTCAAGATCATGGAGAAGATCGCTCTTCTTCTGAAGACCCGTCCGGGCGCGATCGTCGTTCGCGGCCATACGGACGGGCGCGCCTACAAATCCCTTACCTACGACAATTGGCGGCTGTCCTCGGACCGCGCCCAGATGGCTCGCTTCATGCTCGTGCGCGGCGGCCTCGACGACAAGCGCTTCGAAGCTGTCGAGGGCTACGCGGATCGTCGCTTGAAGACTCCAGGCGACCCTTCGGCAGCGGAGAACCGTCGCATCGAGATCCTTCTGCGAAAGGACAAGCCCTGATGCGGATCATCGGCATCACCTTCCTCGCGCCGGTCTTGGCGATCACGCTCGCGTCGCCGGCTGATGCCGAGAGCGGCCGTTCGGCGCCCTTCGAGCTGGTGCGCTCGCTGGAGGCGCTGCAAAACCAGGCGGCCGCAGGCAACGCCTCCGCTTATGCGGCGAGGCCGAAGCTCGTCGCGCAGATCGCCGAGCGCTTCCAGGCGATGGACCCTGTCATCTGGCGGGAGCCGAAGAATGCGCGTGCGGTCGCGACCTATGTGCTGAGTGGAGGCCAGCCAGCCATCCTGCGCAAGCTCATCGGTCTCGACATCCTTCCGAAACAGGACGAAAGGCTGATGAAGGGTGCGCTCGCCTATGCCGAAGGGCAGGAAGCCGAGGCCAGAGAGCTCCTTGGCGACATCGACGCGCAGACGCTGCCGCCGAGTCTCGGCGGCCAGCTGGCGCTGGTCCAGTCGACGCTGCTCATGGGCGCGGATCGACGCAAGGCGATCGCTCTTCTCGGACTGGCGCGCCTGCTGATGCCGGGCACGCTGGTTGAAGACGTGGCGCTGCGTCGCGAGATCCTCGCCACGGGAGACAGCGGCGACATCGATCGGTTCTTGTCGCTATCGGAACAATATGTGCGCCGCTTTCGCCACTCCGTCTATGCGGAGAATTTCCTGCAAGGCTTCGCGACCTCGGCGGCAAAGCTGACCCCTTCCGGCGGTGCGCAGGCGCTGGGCCGATTGGAGGGCCTCGTCGCGATGCTCGGGGTGGACGAGCAACGCAAGGTGTTCCTGTCGATGGCCGAGACATCTGCCATCGCGGGCAATGTCATCATGGCGCGGTTCTCGGCTGAGCACGCCGCCCTGCTCTGTCAGGAGGGCAGTGCCGAATGGGCGCGGGCCAGGCTCTACCAAGCCGCTGCGCTGATTGTCACGGACGATTACGACAAAGGCATCGAGGCGCTCGACAGCATTGCCAAAGCGGAGTTGCCGAGCCGCGACGCGCAGCTACGCCGTGCGGTTCTCGCTCTCGCCCAGCAGCTGCGGCAATGGCCGCAAGCGTCCGAGCCGCCGGGCGGCGAGCAGCCGAAGCCTGAAGCTGCGCGAGAAACCCCTCCTGCCCCCCAATCCACATCATCCACGGCCGTGATCAGCCTTGCGCAAAAGGAGATCTCGGATGTCGATCAGCTCTTGAAAGGGAGCTACCCATGAATCTGACCGGCGCGCTTCCTGGCGCCATCCCGCTCACGGCCAATGCCTCCGCCACGCTGCCGCAGGCCAAGATGATGCCGGCAAGCGCAGGCGCCGCCGGCGGCGATCCGACAGCCGCCTTCGGCGCGCTGCTCGCCGAGCAGTCGAATCCAGGAAACGGAGATGGCGGCCGCGGAGCTCGGGCATCGGCACTCGACCCTCGAGCGGACGGAGGAGGCAATGCCCCGCTGTCGCGCCAGCGCAAGGCATTCGAGGCACGGCTCGGGCAGGCCATCGTCAATGAGAGCGCGGGCTCCGACGGCGGCTCGGCGGCGCCGGGTCAGGGCGCCCTCGACAAGGGAGCCTCGCAATCCGGCGTCGTCGATGCCCCGCTCGCCGCCAAGCCACGGGCGGGCGCGTCGCCCTTGCCGTCGCAGCCAGCTCCCGCGGCGGCGATCGGCCTCGCGGCGCAAGCTGCGCCACGACCAGTTGCGCAGGAGCAGGGCTTGCCCTCGCCGTCCCCGCAATCCGATCAGCCTCCCGCGAAATCGCGGCTCAAGGATCAATCGTCTTTATCGCTTGCGCCGGACATATCTTCGAGCGCGCCCTCCACGCCCGCAAACGCCGTGCAGCTCGCATTGGTCATGCCGGCGTCGAGCGCCCCCCCAACGCAACCCCCGCCAGCCTCGAGCGCAGCACCGGTGACGGCGCCGACCACCTCGGTTGGACAAGCGCGAGTTTCGAGCGCGGCCGCATCGGGCCTTGCGTCGGCTGCCCCGCCAGACCCGCGCGCCGCGAGTCCCGAGCAGCCCGTCGTGGTCCAGCCGGCGCTCGGCCTCCCCTCACTGTCGGCGTCGCCGGCACCAGATGAGGCATCGCGGATGGCGGCGGCCATCACCGCGGTTGGGCCAGCCTCGAGGGAGGCCGCCGCATCGGACGTTGCGCCGAGCGCGGCGTCAAGCTTGACGGCCACGGAAGCTCTTGCTTCCGTCGCCTCAGGGGCCGCTTCGCCGTTCGCAGCTTTCAGCATGCCGGCCGGGATGCGCGCATCCAGCGCGGCGAAATCTGGCGTCCTCACGAGCTTCCCTGAGGGACGCACCGCAGCGGCGACGGCGGCAGCCTCCGTTTCGCGCGGCGAGCGGATGTCGGCCGCGCTGTCGGAGGCGCCGAACAGGCAGAATGCCGCACCGCTGCCGACGCCATCGCGCGACGCCGTCTCGACGACGGACGCCGGCACCGGGCAGCGCCAGGCCCTCGCAGCCGGCCCGGGCGCGAGCTCCGTTTCATCCGGCAACGGCGATGCGGGGCACGACCCGCCGCAGGCGCAGACGCCGCCCGTCGCGACCGTGTCTGTCGTCGCTCAAGAGACGCATGCTGCGCCGGTCCTGCGCCTCACGCCGGTGCAGCAGATCGCCGACAGCATCATCGGCGCGGCAGGCGGTGCGCCACCGGCGACGCTTGCGAGCGCGGTGGTCCCGTCCGCACCGGAGGTCGGGCAGCCGAAGCTGCAGCCGCTGCAGGTGCTCACCATCACGCTCGACCCGCCTGATCTCGGCGCGGTTTTGGTCAAGATGCGCCTCACCGGCACAAAACTCGATCTGCACATCGAAGTCAGCCAGAAGGAGACTGTGCCGTTGCTCGACAAGGAAGGCGATTCACTGTCGAGCTCGCTCCAATCTTCCGGATATGCCATCGACAACCTGACGATAAAGGCCGCCGAGAACAATGGATTTTCCGCCCAACACCAACGCGACCCTTCGCAAAGTCAAGCATCGGGCCAGCAATCGGCCTTTCAATCGCCTTCGCATTCCGCTCAGCCCGGTTCCCCTCAGAGCGGAGACGGCCGCCCCCATGATCGCTCGCCGGCCGACGGCGACGGCAGCGCCCCCCAATCCCAACGCAAGAATGTGGTCGGCGATGCCGCCGTCAATAGCAGCCTTAGCGGCGATCTTTACGTTTAGCCTGGCGGCCGGCGCGCAGGCGGGGACGAATATCTGCGAGCGCGAGATGGCGCGCGCCTCCAAGGCCTATCAGGTGCCGCTCAGCATGCTCTACGCGGTCGGCCTGACCGAGACAGGCCATCGCGGATCGCTGCAACCCTACGCCATGAATATCGAGGGGCGGGCCTTTTTCGGCGCCAGTCTCGACCAGGCGCTGCATCGTTTCGAGCAGGCGCGCCAGAGCGGCGCGCGGCTGATCGATATCGGCTGCATGCAGATCGACCACCACTATCATGCGAGCCATTTCGCCTCGCTGCAGGAAATGTTCCTGCCTGCCCGCAACGTCGACTACGCGGCCCAGTTCCTCAAGACGCTGAAAGCGCAGGAGGGAAGCTGGACGCTCGCGGTGGCGCGCTACCATGCAGGGCCGGACAACAACCCGGCGCAGAAGCAATATGTCTGCGCCGTCATCGCGAACATGGTGGCGAGCGGCTTCGGCTCGTGGACGGCGAACGCCAAGGCGTTTTGCAAGTAGATCACCGGACGGGCAGCCTCTCGCCGCCCTTCGCCTTGCGATCTGGGTGCGCAACGCGCACCCTCCACGCCTCCTCCTACTCGGCGGCTTGCGGCTGATCGAGATAGAGCTTCCCGCCGGCCTCCAGGAATTCCCTCGACTTCGCCGCCATTCCAGCCTGCGCCTCCGCCTCGCTAACGGGGCTCGCCTGGCCCGCGATCAGGGCGGCTGCCTCCTTGCGCAGATCCTGGGTGATCTTCATCGAGCAGAATTTCGGCCCGCACATCGAGCAGAAATGCGCGACCTTATGGGCGTCCTTCGGCAAGGTCTCGTCATGGAAGGCGCGCGCCGTGTCCGGATCGAGCGACAGGTTGAACTGGTCCTGCCAGCGGAAGTCGAAGCGGGCGCGCGAGATGGCGTCATCCCTGATCTGCGCGGCCGGATGGCCCTTGGCGAGGTCGGCCGCATGCGCCGCGATCTTGTAGGTGATGACGCCGATCTTCACATCGTCGCGGTTCGGCAGGCCGAGGTGCTCCTTCGGCGTGACGTAGCAGAGCATGGCGGTTCCGTACCAGCCGATCTGGGCCGCGCCGATCGCCGAGGTGATGTGGTCATACCCCGGCGCGATGTCGGTGGTCAGGGGCCCGAGCGTATAGAAGGGCGCCGCGCCGCATTCGCGCAGCTGCTTTTCCATGTTCACCTTGATCTTGTGCATCGGCACGTGGCCCGGGCCCTCGATCATCACCTGGCAGCCCTTCGCCCAGGCGATCTTGGTAAGCTCCCCCAAGGTCTCGAGCTCGGCGAATTGCGCGGCGTCGTTGGCATCGGCGATCGAGCCGGGGCGCAACCCATCGCCGAGCGAGAAGGAAACATCGTAGCGGCGCATGATGTCGCAGATCTCGTCGAAGCGCTCATAGAGGAAGCTCTCGCGGTGGCCGGCGAGACACCAGCGCGCCATGATCGAGCCGCCGCGCGACACGATGCCGGTGACGCGCTTGGCGGTCAGCGGCACATGGGCGAGGCGCACGCCGGCATGGATGGTGAAGTAGTCGACGCCCTGTTCGGCCTGCTCGATCAGCGTATCCTTGAACACCCCCCAATCGAGCTTGAGCGGATCGCCATCGACTTTCTCCAGCGCCTGGTAGATCGGCACGGTGCCGATCGGCACCGCCGAGTTGCGGATGATCCAGCCGCGGATGTTGTGGATATTGCGCCCGGTCGACAGGTCCATGACGGTGTCGGCGCCCCAACGCGTCGCCCACACCATCTTCTCGACCTCCTCGGCGGCCGAGGAGGTGACCGCGGAGTTGCCGATATTGGCGTTGATCTTGACCAGGAAATTGCGGCCGATCGCCATCGGCTCGATCTCGGGATGATTGATGTTCGCCGGGATGATGGCGCGCCCGCGCGCGACCTCGTCACGCACGAATTCGGGCGTGATGAAGGCTGGAATATCGGCGCCGAAGCTCTCGCCATCGGCGAGCCTAGCCGCGGCCGTGTCGAGCGCCGCCTGGCGGCCGAGATTCTCGCGATGGGCGACGAAAATCATTTCCTCGGTGATGACGCCCGCCCGAGCGAACTCATATTGCGTGACCAGTTGCCCCTCGACGCCATGCCGCACCGGCCGCTCGGCCGGGCAGGCCGGCACCAGCCGCGCGGCATCGAGAACGCCATTGTCCTCGGGCTTGACGGCGCGCCCTTCGACGGTGGCATAGCCGCGCTTCGCGATCCACGGTTCGCGCACCTGCGGCGCGCCCTTGGAAAGATCGATGCTCGCCGTCTCGTCGATATAGGGTCCGGCCGTGTCGTAGAGCCTGATCGGCGCTTCGGACGGATCGGCGAGCGCGACCTCGCGGAAGGGAACGCCGATATCCGGACGCCCGACGGGGCTGGAGAATGTGCGCCTCGACCCCTCTATGGGACCGGTGGTCACGGTCGCCGGCGCGCCGGCCGGTCTGTCGACATGAATCGTCATTGCAGCAATCTCCCCGTGCTGTGGCGCACAAAATGCCGGCATCAGGGGGCTGCAAACGTCCAGTCCCTTCGCCGGCATGACCCGGATCAGGTTCGATGGGTTCGGCTGCCTGGACAAGGTCAAGCGACAGGTCCAGGCCGACCGTCTCAGCCGCGACAGGCGGCACCCCTCGGACGAACGCAATGTGGAACATTCGCCGCGATTGTCAATGGCTTCCCTGTTGACCAAGCGCTGCGATCCCCATATCCCGGCAAGGCCAGTCGGCCGGACGGCCGCCGCCTTCACGCGGAGGAAAGTCCGGGCTCCATGGAGACACGGCGCCGGATAACATCCGGCGGGGGCAACCCCAGGGATAGCGCCACAGAAAGCAAACCGCCTTGGTGGTCCGGATCTCGGTCCAGGCCTCGACCCAGGGTAAGGGTGAAAGGGTGCGGTAAGAGCGCACCGCGCTGCCGGCAACGGCAACGGCACGGCAAGCCCCGCCGGGAGCAAAACCGAATAGGGGTGGCGGAGCCTCAAAAGGGCTCGGGCCCGTCTTCCGGTCCCGCCACCCGGGTTGGTCGCTCGAGGCGGTCGGCGACGACCGCCCTAGAGGAATGGCCGTCACGTCCGCGAGCCCCTCGGGAACGCGGGCCCTACAGAACCCGGCTTACAGGCCGACTGGCATTTCACTCCGCGCCGCCTCATCTCGGCGCGGGCAAGACCCAAGCCGCAACCGTTCCTTAACATTAAGGAGTTGATATCGGCTCCCGGACAATTCGATCGACGATACCCGCTAGTGGCCGCTCGACGGCGCGTCGTTCCCTCAATCCGAGCGAAAGCCATGCTTGCTCACCACAGCGTCTTGGTGCCGGCAGCCCGAATGGGCGGCGGGGTCGCGGCGGTCGATCTTTCGGCGGAGCCGATGGAATTCGCGCAGTGGGGAAAAGATTTGGGCGCTGAAGCGAAACATCCCTTGCATGTTCCGGTGCTCCTCGCCGAAGTGATGGAAGCGCTGGCGGTCCGCGCCGGCGGGATTTATATCGACGCGACCTTCGGCGCCGGCAGCTACAGCCGGGCCATTCTTTCGGCTAACGACGATACGCGGGTCCTGGCGCTCGACCGCGACCCTGAGGCGGTCCGCGCCGGCGCGGCCCTCGCCACGGAAGCCTCGGGGCGCCTTACGCTCGTCGAGTCACGCTTCGGCGATATCGCGGATACGGCTCGCGATCTCGGCTTCGAGGGGGTCGACGGCGTGGTCTTCGATATCGGCGTCTCTTCCATGCAGATCGACAGGGCGGAGCGCGGATTCTCCTTCCGCCATGACGGCCCGCTCGACATGCGGATGAGCCGCGACGGTCCTAGCGCGGCCGATCTCGTCGCTTCCGAGAGCGCGGGCTCCCTCGCCGGGATGCTGCGGTTCTTCGGCGAGGAACGGCATGCCGGACGCATCGCGCGCGCCATCGTCGCCGCAAGGGATGAGGCGCCGATCCGCAGCACGCGCGAGTTGCAGCGCATCATCGCGTCCGCCGTGCCGCCGTCGCGGGACGGCATCGATCCGGCGACACGCAGCTTCCAGGCGCTCCGCATCGCGGTCAATGACGAGCTCGGCGAATTGGTGCGTGGGCTCATCGGGGCATCATCCCTGCTCGCCCCGCGAGGCCGGCTTGCCGTCGTGACCTTCCACTCGCTGGAGGATCGCATCGTCAAGCGTTTCCTGCAGGGCAAGACGGGGCGGGAGCTGGCCGTGTCGCGACATCTGCCGACCGAAGTGAGGACGACGCGCGGCTTCGCGGCGATCGGCGGGCCGATCACCGCGAGCGCCGCCGAGCTCGCGCGCAACCCCCGCGCACGATCGGCGAAGCTCCGCTGGGGAATTCGCGGCAGCGGGCCTCTACCCGCAGACTTCTCCGCCCTTGCCGGTCTGGCGGCCCCGCCCGAACGCAGGAGCCGTGCATGATCAGGCTCCTCAACATCGCGGCCATCTGCTGCCTGATCGGCTCGGCGCTCTACGCCTATCGCATCAAATACGACACGCTCTACGACACCGAGGAGGTCGCGAAGCTCCTGCGGCAAGTCGACGCCGAGAAAGTGGCGATCGGCACCTTGCGGGGTGAATGGCAAGCCATGTCGGCGCCTGCTCGGCTGCAAATCCTCGCCGACAAATATCTCGATCTCGTGCCACTGAACGTGCGGCGTACCGCCGTCTCGCCGGCGGAGCTGCCGCGCAAGCAGGCCGACAGCGACGAGATCGGCCGCAAGCTCGAGGCGCTCGGCCTCGGGGAGCCGACCACGACGCCTTCCGGACGAGGCTCGGCCGGAAGCACGCCGACAGGGAGCCGCAAGCCATGACGGTGGATCGAGGCAGGCCGAATGCGGATGAGCGCGTGCCGGTCGGCCCGATCGGCCGAATGCGGGCGATGCTGCGCAGCCTGTTGCGCATGCATGTGGACAAGAGCGCGGCGCGCATCCTGCTCGTGGCGCTGGCCTTCGGCGCGGTCTACCTCGCGATCGCGGGGCGCCTCGTCGCCATCGGCCTGATGGGGGAGGAGCGCGGCAGCGCCCATCGCGCCTCCGAGGTCGTCGCCTCCAATCCGCGGCCCGACATCCTCGACCGCAACGGCGAGATTCTGGCAACCGACTTGCAAGCCGTCTCCGTATTCGCCGAGCCCAACAAGCTGGTCGACAAGGACGAGGCGGTCGAGCTGATCACCTCGGTGCTGCCTGATCTCGATGCGAGGGCGCTGCGCGAGAAGTTCTCGAAGCGCAAGGGCTTCGTCTGGGTCAAGCGCGACATCACCCAGGCGCAGCGCGACGAGATCTATCATCTCGGCCTGCCGGGCGTCGGGTTTCTCGACGAGAAGCGGCGCATCTATCCGAATGGCAATGCCGCCGCCCACGTCCTGGGCGCCGTCAACACGGACAATATCGGCATTGCCGGCATCGAGAAATACATCGACGCCCATGGCCTCGACGCCTTGCGCGAGGCCGGCCTCCCCATGACCGCCGAAAGCCTGAAGCCCGTGCAATTGTCGCTCGACCTGCATGCGCAGCATGCGCTGCGTGACGAGCTGCAAAAAGGCATGGAGCGCTATAAGGCGAAGGCCGCGGGCGCCGCCATCATGAATGTGCGCACCGGCGAGGTCATCGCCATGGTCTCGCTGCCGGATTTCGACCCGAACAAGCCGGCCGACGCGCTCGATCCCAACAACATCAACCGTATGACCGTCGGCGTTTTCGAGATGGGTTCGACCTACAAGGCGCTCACGACCGCAATGGCCCTCGATGCCGGCAAGATCACGCTGAACTCGAGCTTCGATACCCGCTCCAATCTGCGCTACGGCAAGTTCACCATCCACGACTATCATGCCACGGGCCGCATCCTCACCGTGCCGGAAATCTTCCTGCATTCATCGAATATCGGCACGGCCAAGGAGGCGCTCACGGTCGGCGTCGAGGGCCACAAGGCCTTCCTGAAAAAGGCCGGCCAGCTCGATCGCATGCGAACCGAGCTCGAAAGCGCCGAGCCGCTCTATCCCAAGCATTGGGGCGAGCTGAACACCGTGACCATCGCCTTCGGACAAGGCATCGCGGTTGCTCCCTTGCAGGCCGCGATGGCGGTCTGCGCGCTCGTCAATGGCGGCCATCTCGAAACCCCGACCTTCCTGCGCCGCAGCGAGGCGGAGGCGCTGGCGCAATCGAGCCAGCTCGTGAAACCTGAAACCAGCGAGGCCATGCGCTACATCTTGCGCCTCAACGCCGAGAAGGGCACCGGCAAGGCCGCCGACGTGCCCGGCTATTTCGTCGGCGCCAAAACCGGCACGGCCCAGAAGGTCATCCATGGCCGCTACTCCAACACCAAGAACTTCGCGACCTTCACGGCGATCCTGCCTGCCGACAAGCCGAAATATATGATCCTCATCGTCTATGACGAGCCGCAGGGTACCGCCGAGACTCACGGTTTCGCGACCGCCGCCTGGAACGCCGGCGCCGTGACCGGACGCGTCATCGACCGCATCGCGCCGATTCTCGGAGTTCCGCCACGATTCGACCAGCCTCAGCTGCCATTCCCGCGTCTGGCGCAGGCGGGAGCGGGAACGAAGCCGTGATCGGGCAGGTTCATTTGGAGGTTGAGGGCCTTGCCTCTCCCGCTGTCGCTTGCGGGAGCGCCTCATGGCGATGACCCTCTCCGAGCTCCTCTGTGCGGCGGGTGTCCCAGCCGAGGCGGCCGGCGTAAGGATCACCGGCCTCTCGCTCGACAGTCGCGTCGTGAAGCCGGGCGATCTGTTCTTCGCGCTGTCGGGAACGCACGCCGACGGGCTCGCCTTCGCGCCGGCGGCGGTCAGGGCGGGCGCGGCCGCGATCATCGCCGAGAAGGCCCCGAGGGAGCCCGTCGGCGTGCCGTGCCTCGTGATCGCGGATGCGAGGGCCGCGTTGGCGGCGGCGGCCGCGCGCTTCTATCCGAGGCAGCCCAGCATCATCGTCGCGGTTACCGGAACCGCCGGCAAGACCTCGGTCGCCGAGTTCGCGCGCCAGGTGTTCGCCGTGCTCGGCCGACGGGCGGCCAGCCTTGGCACCCTCGGCGTGATCAAGCCGGGCGCGTCGGCTTATGGCTCGCTGACCACTCCGGACCCCGTCGCCCTCCACCGCACGCTCGACGAGCTTTCGGGCGAAGGCGTCACGCATCTCGCCATGGAGGCCTCCTCGCACGGGATCGAGCAGAAGCGGCTCGACGGCGCGCGGCTCTCGGCCGCGGCCTTCACCAATCTCGGCCGCGATCATCTCGATTATCACGCCGATATGGAGGCCTATTTCCAGGCAAAGCTGCGCCTGTTCCATGAGCTGCTGCCGAAAGGGCGCCCCGCCGTGATCAACGCGGACGGCGCCTGGTCGGATCGGCTGATCGCCGATTGCGAGGCCCGGGCGCGACCCGTGATCAGCGTCGGGCGCGCAGGCAAGGATATCCGCCTCATCGGCATCCGCCGCGACGGCTTCCGTCAACATCTCTCGCTCGACGTCACCGCAAGACGCAGCGATGTCGATCTCCCCCTCGCTGGCGCCTTCCAGGTCGAGAACGCTCTCACGGCGGCAGGGCTTGCGATCGCCGTGGGAGAGACGCCCGACGCCGCAATCGCGGCTCTGGCCTCGGTGAAGGGCGTGCCGGGGCGGCTCGAGCTCGCCGGCAAAGCCAAGGGCGGCCTCGTCTTCGTCGATTATTCGCACAAGCCCGAGGCGCTCGCCAATGCCATCTCGGCGCTGCGGCCCTTCACCAGCGGACGCCTCGTCGTCGTCTTCGGTTGTGGAGGCGACCGCGACCCCGGCAAGCGCCCGATCATGGGCAAGATCGCCGTCGAGAACGCCGACCGCGTGATCGTGACGGACGACAACCCGCGCTCCGAGGATCCGGCGGCAATCCGCCACGCCGTGCTCCGCGGCGCGCCCGGCGCCATCGAGATCGGCGACCGCGCCGAGGCGATCGGCACCGCCGTTCGCGGCATGGGCGCAGGCGATGTGGTGCTGGTCGCCGGCAAGGGACACGAGACGGGACAGATCATCGGCCGACGCACCCTGCCCTTCTCGGACCACGAGGCGGTCGCCGCCGCCATCGCGGAGCTTGCCGCATGAGTGCGCCGCTCTGGACCCTCGCCGAGGCCGCGACCGCCATGGGCGCCGCCCCGCGTGGCCCCGTCGCCGCGCCGATCCAGGGCGTCTCCATCGATACGCGCATGCTGGCGCCCGGCGATCTTTTCTTCGCCATCAAAGGCGAAAATCGGGACGGACACGACTTCGTCGAGGAGGCCGTGGAGAAGGGCGCGACCGCGGTCGTCTCGATCGCCAGGAGCTTCGACATGCCGCCGACGTATCGGCTCATGGTGGTCGAAGACCCTTTCGAAGGGCTGCGTCGCCTGGCGCGCGCCGCGCGCGCCCGCTCCAAGGCGCGCATCGTGGCGGTCACCGGCTCGGTCGGCAAGACCGGCACCAAGGAGGCGCTGCGCCATGTGCTCTCCGCGCGGGCGAAGACGCATGCGGCGGTCGCCTCCTATAACAACCATTGGGGCGTGCCGCTGACCTTGACGCGCATGCCGGCCGAGGCCGAGTTCGCCGTCATCGAGATCGGCATGAACTCTCCCGGCGAGATCAGGCCGCTCGCCGCCATGGTGCGCCCACAGGCGGCGATCGTCACGACGGTCGAGCCCGTGCACCTCGAATTCTTCCCCTCGGTCGCCGCGATCGCCGACGCCAAGGCCGAGATCTTCGGGGGCCTCGAGGTCGGCGGCACCGCGATCCTCAATATCGACAATCCGCATACCGCGCGGCTGGCCGCCCATGCGCTGGCGGGCCCGGCCGGGCGCGTCGTCACCTTCGGTGCGGCGGAGAAGGCCGATATCCGTCTCTTGTCCCTATCGGAGCACGAGCAGGGGTCGGATGCCGCGATCGGGGTCTTCGGTCGGCGCCTCGCTTGCCGCATCGGCATGCCCGGCCGCCATATCGCGACGAACATGCTCAGCGTTCTGGCCGCGGTGCATGCGCTCGGCGCCGATGTCGATGCCGCCGCGGCGGCACTCGCCACGCTGACCCCGCCGCAAGGCCGCGGGGCGCGCATCGCGCTGCATCCGCCGGGGGGCGCCGCCACACTGATCGACGAGAGCTACAATGCCAACCCGGCCTCCATGCGCGCCATGCTCGCCAATCTTGCCCGCCTGGCGCCCGGCTTCGGCGGGCGGCGCGTCGCAGTGCTCGGCGACATGCTCGAGCTCGGCCCCGACGGCCCACGTTTCCATGCCGAGCTCGCGGCGGCGATCGACCAATCGGGCATCGACCTCGTGCACGCCTCGGGACCGCTAATGCGCCATCTCTTCGAGGCCCTTCCATCGAGCCGCAGAGGCCATTATGCAGCAAGCTCCGCCGAACTCGAGCCGGCGGTTGTCGCGGAGGTCCGGGCCGGCGATGTGGTTGCCGTCAAGGGCTCGCTCGGCAGCCGCATGGGCCGCATCGTTCAAGCCCTTCGCGCACGCCACGGCGCGCTCCAAGAACATTCGAGGCCCTGATGCTGACGCTGCTCGCAGATCTTTCGCCCCATTTGACCCTTCTCAACGTCTTCCGCTACCTCACCTTCCGCACGGCGGGCGCGACGGCGACGGCGCTTCTGTTCGTTTTCATGTTCGGCCCAAGCATCATCGACACGCTGCGCCTCAAGCAGGGCAAGGGCCAGCCCATCCGCGATGACGGCCCGCAATCGCATCTGATCACCAAGAAAGGCACGCCCACCATGGGCGGCCTGATGATCCTGTCGGGGCTGTTCGTGGCAACATTGCTCTGGGCGAACCTGCGCAATCCTTTCGTCTGGATCGTCCTTGGCGTGACCTTCGGCTACGCGGCCATCGGCTTCTACGACGACTTCCTGAAGGTGACTCAGCAATCCCATAAGGGGTTCTCCGGCCGCCTGCGGCTCGCCATCGAGACGCTGATCGCGCTCGTCGCCGCGAGCATGGCCATGCGGTTGACGCCGGAATCCCTCTCCTCATCCTTCGGCGTGCCCTTCCTGAAGGATGTCCTGATCCCGCTAGGCCTTGCCTTCCCACTGGTCGCGAGCTTCGTCGTGGTCGGCGCCGGCAACGCCGTGAACCTGACCGACGGACTCGACGGGCTCGCCATCGTTCCGGTGATGATCGCGGCGGCGACCTTCGGCTTCGTCGCCTATCTCACCGGCAATGCGATCTTCGCGGCCTATCTGCAGATCAACCATGTGCCTGGAACCGGCGAGCTCGCCGTCATCTGCGGCGCCCTGATCGGGGCCGGCCTCGGTTTTCTGTGGTTCAACGCTCCGCCGGCCCAGATCTTCATGGGCGATACCGGCTCGCTGGCGCTCGGCGGCCTGCTCGGGACCATTGCGGTCGCGACCAAGCACGAGATCGTGCTCGCCATCGTCGGCGGCCTGTTCGTGCTCGAAGCTTTGTCCGTCATCGTCCAGGTGATCTCCTTCAAGATGACCGGCAAGCGGGTCTTCCGCATGGCCCCGATCCACCACCATTTCGAGCAGCTCGGCTGGACCGAACCCCAGGTGGTGATCCGCTTCTGGATCGTCTCCGTGGTGCTGGCCCTGGTGGGGCTCGCGACCTTGAAGCTGAGGTGAGCGATGACGCCCGTCACCTGCATGAAGGGCAAGACGCTGGCGATCTTCGGCCTCGGCGGCTCGGGGCTCGCGACCGCGCGCGCGCTCGCCGCGGGCGGGGCGGCGCCGGTCGCGTGGGACGACGCGCCCGCGAAGGTCGAGGAGGCGCGCCGCGAAGGTTTCGCGGCCGAAGATTTGCGCGAGGCGGATTGGCGGCGCTTCGCGGCCCTCGTGCTCGCGCCCGGCGTGCCGCTGACGCATCCCAAGCCCCATTGGACGGTCGAGCTCGCCAAGGCTGCCGGCATCGAGGTGATCGGTGATATCGAGCTCTTCTGCCGGGAGCGCGCCAAGATCGCGCCCGGCTCGCCCTTCATCGCCATCACTGGCACGAACGGCAAATCGACCACGACGGCGCTCATTGCCCACATCCTGCGCGAGGCCGGCCGCGACGTGCAGATGGGCGGCAATATCGGCACGCCGATCCTCGCCCTCGAGCCGCCCGCGCCCGGCCGCTTCCATGTCGTCGAGTGCTCCTCCTTCCAGATCGACCTTTCGCCCTCGCTCGCGCCCTCGATCGGCGTCCTCCTCAACATCACAGCGGACCATCTCGACCGGCACGGCACGATGGAGAACTACGCATCGATCAAGGAGCGGCTGACGAACGCTGCCGACCTCGCCATCGTCGGGGTCGACGACACGTTTTCCCATACGATAGCGGAGCTTCGCGCAGGGACCGAAAAGGCTTATGTGCCGATCTCGCTCAATCCCTATCCGCATGGAGTGTTCGCGGAGAGGAGGTCGATCCTCGAGCGATCGGGAGGCAGGAGCGCCGTGAAGATCGCCGACCTCTGCGGCATTCGCAGCCTCAGAGGGGGCCATAACGCACAAAACGCAGCAGCCGCGGTAGCCGTTTGCCTGGCCCAGCATATCGACACCGACGTAATTGCATCCGCCTTACGCTCTTTCCCGGGGCTGCCGCATCGCATGGAAGAGGTCGGCCGCATCGGCAACGTCATCTTCGTCAACGATTCCAAGGCGACGAACGCCGATTCAACCGAGAAGGCGCTCGCCTCCTTCGGGAGCGGCATCTTCTGGATACTCGGCGGCAAGCCGAAGGAGGGCGGCATCGAGCCGCTGCGGCC
This sequence comes from Hyphomicrobiales bacterium, assembly GCA_044445965.1. Classification (GTDB taxonomy): domain Bacteria; phylum Pseudomonadota; class Alphaproteobacteria; order Rhizobiales; family Beijerinckiaceae; genus GAS188. The sequence continues at coordinate 11,771 of JBIOEJ010000066.1, read as the reverse complement.
GCTCTTCTCGCGCGTCGAGAAAGCCTATCTCATCGGCGCGGCGACCGAGGAGTTCGCGGCAACGCTCGCCGCCAGCCAGGTCGCGCATGAGCGCTGCGGCACGCTCGAGGCCGCGCTGCCCCAGGCCATGCGCGATGCCCAAGAATCCGAGGCGAAGGAGCCCGTGGTGCTGCTCTCGCCGGCTTGCGCCTCCTACGATCAGTTCAAGAATTTCGAAGAGCGCGGCGACCGCTTCCGCGAGCTCGTGCGCGGGCTCGTCAGCCAGGTGCAAGCCGCCGAGCGCGTCACCTGTCCCCTTGGACCGGATCACAGTCCGGGCCTTGCGGGAGAGATCAATCCCAAGGCGAAGCCGAGGGATCGGGTCAGGGCTACCTCGAAGGTTCGCACCGGCACCCCTCACCCAGCGTCCGCTTCGCTTCCGCCGACCTCTCCCGCACGGGGAGAGGTGAAGGTGGTGCCCGTCCATACGCTTACGCGCAAGGAGCCCTGAGCCATGGCCTCACGGATCGAAAAAGGCACGCTCACCGATTGGTGGTGGACGGTCGATCGCTGGCTCATCTCGGGCTTCGGCATCCTGTTCGTCGCCGGCATCGTGATCGACATGGCGGCGAGCCCGCCGGTGGCGGCGCGCCTCGGGCTGCCGACCTTCCATTTCGTCAATCGCCAGATCGGCTACCTCGTCGCAACCGTCGCCGTCGCCTTCTTCGTGTCGCTCGCCTCACCCCGCACCGTGCGCAGGACGGCGCTCATCCTCTACTTCGTATCCATGGCGCTCGTCTGCGCGACGCTCGTCTACGGCGCCGAGGTCAAGGGGGCGCGACGCTGGCTCAATGTCGGGGGCATCGGCATCCAGCCCTCCGAATTCGCCAAGCCCGCCTTCGTCATCCTGGCGGCGTGGCTGTTCTCGGAGGCGGCGCAGCGCAAGGGCATGCCGGCCACCCTCCTCGGCCTGGCGCTCCTGCCGGCGACCCTCGTGCCGCTGGTGCTGCAGCCCGATATCGGCCAGACCATGCTGGTCTCGGTCGTCTGGGCGGCGCTGTTCTTCATCGCCGGCCTGCATATTTTCTGGGTCGCCGGGCTGGGCGGCCTCGGCGCCGGCGGCGTCATGCTCGCCTATGTCTTCGTGCCGCATGTGACTGCGCGCATCGACCGCTTCCTCAACAAGGGCGCCGGCGACACCTTCCAGGTCGACACCGCGATGGACAGCTTCGTCTCGGGCGGCTGGTTCGGGCGCGGGCCGGGAGAAGGCGTGGTCAAGCGAATCCTGCCCGACGCCCATGCCGATTTCCCGTTCGCGGTGACCGGCGAGGAGTTCGGCATCGTCGCCTGCATTGCGCTCGCGCTCCTGTTCATGCTGATCGTCATGCGGGCGCTGCATGCGGCGCGGCGCAGCGAGGACCCGTTCTGCCGCCTCGCCTGCGCCGGGCTGATCACCCTGTTCGGCGTGCAATCCGTCATCAACATGGCAGTCAACGTGCAGCTCATTCCGGCAAAGGGAATGACCTTGCCCTTCATCTCCTATGGGGGCTCCTCGTTGATCTCGCTCGGGGTAGCGCTCGGCTTCCTGCTCGCCGTGACGCGCCGCAGGCCCCGCGCCGAGATGTCGGTCCTGTGGAAGCAACTGCCGCCGACGGCCGCTCCGCAACCGGCTTAGCCGCATGGCCGAGGCTCCGCTGATCCTGCTCGCGGCGGGCGGCACGGGGGGGCACCTCTTCCCCGCGGAGGCGCTGTCGGAGGCGTTGGCGCGGCGCGCCTTGGCCGTGGAGCTCGTGACCGATACGCGCGTCGAAGGGTTCGCCAAGGCGTTCCCGGCGCGCCAGGTGCACGCGTTGCCGGCGGCGACGCCGTCGGGCAAGGGCGCGCTCGGCAAGGGCATCGCGGCTTTGACGCTCGGCTACGGCACGCTCAAGGCGCTCGGGCTGCTGCGACGGCGAGCGCCGGCGGCGGCGGTCGGCTTCGGCGGCTATCCGACGGTGCCCCCGCTCATCGCCGCCACGATGCTCGGCGTGCCGACGATTCTGCATGAACAGAATGCCGTGCTCGGTCGCGCCAATCGCTTCCTCGCCAAACGCGTCGATGTCATCGCCACCGGGTTCGCCACGGTGGGCGGCCTCACCGGCGTGCTCCGGGCGAAGACGCGCCATGTCGGCAACCCGGTGCGTCCCCAGGTGATCGAGCAGGCGAAGACCCCCTATGACCCGCCGCGCGACGGCGGCGTCTTGCGTCTCCTCGTCTTCGGCGGCAGCCAGGGCGCGCGCATCATGTCGGATATCGTGCCGCCGGCGGTCGCTAAGCTGTCCTTGCCGGAGCGTGCGCGGCTGCAGATCGTGCAGCAGGTGCGCCAGGAGGACTTTGCGCGCGTGCGGGCGGCCTATGCCGAGGCCGGCGTCGCCGCCGAGATCGCGCCCTTCTTCCGCGACCTACCTTTCCACATGGCGCAGAGCCAGCTCGTCATCGCGCGGGCCGGCGCCTCGACGATCGCCGAAATCTCGGTCATCGGCCGCCCCTCGATCCTGGTGCCTCTGCCCGGCTCGCTCGACCAGGACCAGGCCGCCAATGCCGATTCGCTCGCCTCGGTCGGCGCGGCGACAATGCTGCCGCAACCCCAATTCACGCCGGAGAGGCTCGCCGAAATCCTCTCCGAGGTGCTATCAGCGCCGGCACGCCTCGCCGAGATGGCCGCCGTTGCGCGCCAGGCGGGCATTCCCGACGCGGCGGAACGCCTCGCCGATCTCGTCTGCGAAACGGCGCGCCTGCCAGTAGAGAACAGCGCATGAAGCTTCCCGACGAGCTCGGCCCCATCCATTTCATCGGCATCGGCGGCATCGGCATGTCCGGCATCGCCGAGGTGCTCGCCAATCTGAACTATAAGGTGCAAGGCTCCGACGCCGCCGACAGCGCCAATGTGAAGCGCCTGCGCGACAAGGGCATCGCGGTGCATGTCGGGCATGACGCCAAGAATCTCGGAGAGGCGGCCGTCGTTGTCGTCTCGACCGCGATCAAGCGCGACAATCCCGAGCTCATAGCGGCGCGCGAGAAGCGCTTGCCGGTGGTGCGCCGCGCCGAGATGCTCGCCGAGCTGATGCGCTTCAAGACCTGCGTCGCCATCGCCGGCACGCATGGCAAGACGACGACGACCTCGCTCGTCGCCGCCTTGCTCGACGCCGGAGGGCTCGACCCGACAGTCATCAATGGCGGCATCATCAACGCCTACGGCACCAATGCCCGCATGGGCGCAAGCGAGTTCATGGTGGTCGAGGCGGACGAGTCGGACGGCACCTTCCTGAAGCTGCCGGCCGATATCGCGATCGTCACCAACATCGACGCCGAGCATCTCGACCATTTCCATACCTACGAGGCGATCAAGGAGGCTTTTCGCGCCTTCGTCGAGAACGTGCCCTTCTACGGGTTCGCGGTGATGTGCCTCGACCACCCAGCCGTGCAGGACCTCGTCGGGCGCATCACCGATCGTCGCGTCGTCACCTATGGGGAGAATCCACAGGCCGATGTGCGGCTGCGCGGCGTCGCCTTCAAGGACGGCAAGATGCATTTTCGCGTCGTCATCCGCGACCGCAAGACCGGGAAGAAGCAGCGCATCGACGATCTCGTGATGCCGATGCCTGGCCACCACAACGCGCTCAACGCCTGCGCGGCCATCGCGGTCGCCCATGAGCTGAAGATCACGCCCCAACGCATTCGCGAGGCACTGGCGCGCTTCGGCGGCGTCAAGCGGCGCTTCACCCGCACCGGCGAGTGGAACGGCGTCACGGTGATCGACGATTACGGTCACCACCCGGTCGAGATCGCGGCCGTGCTCAAAGCGGCGCGCGGCGCAGCGAGCGGCCAGGTGATCGCCGTCATTCAGCCGCATCGCTATACGCGGCTCGACAAGCTGATGGGCGAGTTCGCGACCTGCGCGAACGACGCGGACGCCGTGCTCGTGGCGCCGGTCTATGCGGCAGGCGAAGAGGCGATCGCGGGCGTCGACCACCTCGCCCTCGTCTCGCAGATGAAGGCGCGCGGTCACCGCCAGGTGCTCGCCATCGATGGGCAAGCCGGCATCGCACCTTTCGTGCGCGAAACCGCGAAGCCCGGCGACTACGTCGTCTGCCTCGGCGCCGGCAGCATCACGCAATGGGCCTATGCGCTGCCCGACGAACTCGCCGCGATGGCCGGCAAGCCGGCGTGACGCAACAGCGTCGACGCGATGGTCGGCGCAGGCTAGCGCATCGAGCCTTGCGCGCTTGCGGCGCAGCCGCTTCGATAGCCGTTGATCAACCAGACCGTTCCTTATATGTTCGCATGATCGATCGGCGCGGAGGCGGGCATGGCGGCGAAGGCTCGGCGGAACGGCAAGCGCAATGAGGGGGCCGGCAACACTCCCAAACCAGAGCGCATGCGTCTCTATTCCGGCCCGTTGAGCATGTTCGGTGCCAAGGCCGAGATCGCAGCGCTCGAGAAGAGCCTCGACGTCGAGGTCGTCATGGTCCCCTTCGAGATGAAGCGGCTCTACGAGCCGAAGCATCCGGACGTGGCCCGCATCAATCCCAAGCGCCAAGTACCCGTTCTGGTCCATGGGGATTTGGAGATCTTCGAATATTTCGAGGACCTGCACCCGGAGCCCGCCTTGTGGCCGCACGGAGCGGCAGCAAGGGCCCGGGCGCGCCTCATCGAGCACAAATCCGACGAGGTCTATTTTCCGCCCATCATCCGGCTGATGGCCCTGCAGGACAGGCCGGACGATCCAGCCGCGGTCGTGGCGCGCGACAACGCCTCGCGCTTCTACCTGGAGATGGAAGAGCTTCTGGCGAATCGCGACTATCTCGCGGGGAGCTATTCCTACGCGGATATCGCCTTCTACATGGCACAATTATTCGGCGCCCGGATGGGCGCGCCGATGACCGGGACGACCCCGAGGCTGCTTTCCTGGCGCGACACCGTCACGTCGAGACCAGCCGTAAGGCAAGTCGTCGCGGCGATGGCCGCCTATCTCGTCTCGCAAGGCCGTCCGCTTCCGGACTTCCTCTCGAGCGTCGCGCCGCGTAAGGGTGCGCGATGAAGCACGCTACGGCGCAAAGCCTGGATCGGCTGGAACCGCTCCTCGTGGAAATCCGCCGGCATGCCGCATTCAAGGAGAAATCGCGCGGGGTGTTCTATCTGCTCTCGCGGGCGGCGCTGCATTTTCACGAGGACCCGGCCGGCCTCTTCGCCGATCTCCGCTGCTCGCAGGATTGGCAGCGCTTTCCGGTCAATACGAGAACCGAGCAGGGGGCGCTGCTGCGCGAGCTGATGCGAGGTCTTGGCTGCGAGGTCTTGGCTAGCGCGCGTTCGTATTTTGATTGAAGATGCAGCGTCCTATCTTTTTGTTCCGACGCATGATCCTGCCCAAAGAGTCTACAACTTTTTTGGGATCATGCTGTAGCGCGGGATGATCGCATGACCATCGACCTCGTCGCCGCGCTTCGCGCCGCCGCGCCCGACCTTCGAGGCGAGCTCGAAGCCGATGCTCCGCTCGCGCCGATCTCCTGGTTCCGCGCCGGCGGCAAGGCGCAGCTCCTCTTCACCCCGGCGGACCTCCCCGATCTGCGGCTTTTCCTGAGGACGCTGCAGGCCGTGCCGTCGGCGCCCGAGCTGCCGATCCTGACCCTCGGGCTCGGCTCGAACCTCCTGGTGCGCGACGGCGGCATCCAAGGCATCGTCATCCGTCTCGGCCAGGGCTTCGTGCAGGTGTCCTCCGAGCCCGGCGGACGCGTGCGGGCAGGCGCCGCGGCGCCCGACGTGAAGGTAGCGCTGGGGGCGGCCAAGTTCGGGCTCGCGGGTCTTGCCTTCTATCGCGGCATCCCCGGCACCATCGGCGGAGCGCTCAGGATGAATGCCGGGGCCTATGGCGGGGAGACGAAGGACGTGCTCATCGAGGCGAAGGCCGTCGACCGTTCAGGCGAGACCATGACCTTGACCAATGCCGAGATGGGCTTCGCCTATCGCCGCTGCGCCGCGCCCGACCACCTCATCTTCGTCGAGGCGCTGTTGCAAGGCCGCCCCGGCGACACCGAGACCATCCGCGCCGAGATGCAGGCGATCACCGGCAAGCGCTCCTCCACCCAGCCGATCAGCACCCATACCGGCGGCTCGACCTTCAAGAACCCGCCGGGCCGCAAAGCCTGGGAGCTGATCGACGCCGCCGGCTGCCGCGGCCTGCGCATCGGCGAGGCGCAGGTCTCGGAGCTGCACTGCAATTTCCTGATCAATCACGGCGGCGCCAGCGCCACCGAGATCGAGACGCTGGGCGAAGAGGTGCGCCGGCGCGTGCGCGAGCATTCGGGCATCGAGCTCGAATGGGAGATCAAGCGGGTCGGCGCCCCGAAGGTTCCATGATAGCGATCGGACCTCGGCCGGCGACGGCCGGACGGAACGCCGCCGGATAGACCCATCGCAATTCGGCATCGCAAGCATCGCGAAGATTCATTGGCCAAATCGACCGCGACCGGCGATCGTCACGGCGATGATCCAATCCTTTCCGGACCCGCAGCGCCAATGCAATCCATGCTGTTCGCCGCCGTCTGCCTGATCTGGGGCGCGACCTGGATTGCACTGAAATTCGGCATCGCCACGGTGCCGCCGCTGATCTTCGCCGGCACGCGCTTCATCGTGGCCGGCGCGGCGCTCATCGCCTTCCTGCGCTGGCGCGGCGAACGCCTCTGCGTCGATCGGGCCGATCTTCTCCGCCTCGTCATCGTCACCGCGACCATGATCGTCGCCTGCTATGCGCTGCTGTTCTGGGGCACGCTCCATGTCAGCTCGGGGCTGAGCGCCATCCTCAATCTCGCCACCATGCCGATCGCCCTCCTGGCGATCGGGCTCGCGGCCGGCGAGGAGCTGTTCGGCGCGCGCCGCGCGGCCGCCATCCTGTGCGGCACGATCGGGCTCGTCATGCTGTTCGCGCAGCGTCTCGCCGGGCCATCCTCCGGTTCGCTGGTCGAGTTCCTGGGCGCCGCCGCCTGCGCCGGAAGCGCCGTCGTCTATGCCTTCGGATCCGTGCTGGCGCGGCCGATGCTGCGGCGCTATTCGATCACGCTGATGTCGGGGCTCACCATCTTCTATGGCGGCTGCGCGCTGACGCTGATCGCGCTCGCGCTCGAGCCCGGCGCCATCGCGGCGCTCGCCGGGAACTGGGGCGTGATGGCCTGGCTCGGCTGGCTTTTCCTCGTGCTGTTCGGCTCGCTCTGCGCCTTCACCATGTATATGCAGCTGCTGCGCGATTGGGGACCCTCGCGCGCCGGCACCTATGCCTTCGTCTCCCCGATCGTGGCGGTGCTGCTCGGCGCAGCCGTGTTCGGAGAGCGCCTCACCCTCGTGGAAGGTTTCGGGATGGCAGCGATGCTGGCCGGCGCCTGGCTGTCGCTTTCGCCTGCGAAGCCGAGGACCACCGCGCCGGCCACATAGCAGCAGGGGCGAAGAGAGCCTCGAGGAGATCAATTCGATCGATTGCCTCGATGGATCCTTCACCATGAGGCGAAATGCCAGCATCTTTGCCGATTGCGTGAACGCTCGCGCAACGCCTGCCCGCATATGGAGGCGTCGAAGCTCTCTTGAGGGGCGCGGCCATGCTCGTCGATGTTCTGAAATTCGCGGCGCGCCCGTTGGCGATGGCCGTAGTCCTGATCCTCCTGGCCGTGAAGGGATCCGAGCTGCTCCACCGTGCGCCGCCCCCCGCCGCCGCGCCCGGCACGGCAGCCGTCGCGGCGAGACCCGCGCCAAACCCCGTTCCGAGCCCGGCCAGCGGCGGCGGGCCGGTGATCCTGGAAGGCAACCGCGCCGGCCAGTTCCAGGCGGAGGTCGATGTCGAAGGCGCCACCTTGAGGATGCTGGTCGATACGGGGGCCTCGGCCGTGTCGCTCACCGCCGAAGACGCCGAGCACGCGGGCCTCCACCCCTTCCCGAGCGATTTCACCGTCAAGGTCTCGACCGCGAACGGCATCGCCATGGCGGCGCGCGTCGAGCTGCGCGAAGTTTCGGTCGGTCCGATCCGCGTGCGCGACGTGCAGGCCCTGGTGATGCAGCGCGGCGCTTTGTCGGTCAGCCTGCTCGGCATGACGTTCCTGCAGCGTTTGTCGAGCTTCCAGGTCTCCGATAACCGGCTGGTGCTGAAGCCATAGAGCATGATGGAGTGGCGGCGAAACACCGCCCATGGCCCGGATCGAGTAGGGCCATGGTGCGCGGGACGCGCACCATGGCGACGAGGGTCACCCCGTGGCGGTGGCCTCGATCCCGGCGATCGCGTCCCGTTAGCGCCGGCTGCCGATCAGCACCTCGCCCGTATCCATGCGCAAGGCGAAATCGCCGGAGGGCCGCAGCTCGACGGCGACCACATGGTTCAGGTTGACGAGCCGCGTCCGATGCACCCGCGTCACGCCGAAGGGGAGGAGCCTCGCCTCCTCGGCCGTGAGCGTGCCGCGGATGAGATGGCGCGCGCCGGATCGGCATCTTGCGCCCCGTCCTCGGGCTCAAGCTACGGCCGGCGCCTGAGCCCGTGCCGGCAGCCGAATATTGCGGCAGCCGGCACCCGGCTACTGCAGTATCCGCTGATAATCGATGACGAACAGCTTGTCGTCCGGCCGCTTGCTGGTGTCGAGATTGGAGAGCGTGACGGTCGTGTCATAGCCTTGCGGATCGGTCACCACCCAATGCCGCAAGGTCGTGACCTTGGCGTCGAAGGTGAGCGCGATGCGCGAGGTGCCGCCGAAGGTCGATCTATCCTCGATGACCACGGTGAAGGAATCGCCCTTGAGCCTCGCCGACTTGATGGTGACGTCACGGCGCAGATCGATGCGCTCGGCGACGAGGAATTTGAGCGGCGTCTGGCTCAGCGCATAGAGGTCTTGAGTGGCGAGCTTGCGGTCGCGCAGGATGACCGAGGTGCCGTCGGCAACGATCTCGAGCGGGCTCGGCGGATCGTATTCGAAGCGCAGCCTGCCCGGCCTACGCACATAGAGCTTGCCGGCGCTTCGCCTACCGTCGGGGCCGACCTGCGAGAAATTGCCGATGAGCTGCGTCAGGGTGTTGAGATAGGCGTTGACCTGATCGATGGTCGGCGCCACGGCGACAGCCGGCGAGGGCGCGCTGGCAGCCGGCGTCGGCGGCGAGACGGCGGGGCGCGCCGCGGACGGCCGCACCGGAGGCCTCGGCGTGATCGACAGCGGCGGGGCCGCCTGTTGCGCGGCGAGCGGTTGCGCCGCGAGGATGGCGAGCATGCATACCGCTGCCGTCCAGGCGTGCTTCATTCGGCTCTCCTTGCCAAGACCGGCTGTTGCCAAGACCGGTTGCGACGTTCCTTAGAGATCAGGGAGATGGCGAAACAACGGCGCCCTGGAAGGCGGCAAGCCCCGGACAGCGACCTTTCCTCGAATTCGGAGCGATAGTCCTGGAGAGCCCGCCGGACCCGGTGCCGGTTGTGCAACCGACGCCCTCTGTTAATAACAGGGAAAATACAGATATGGCGGCATTCGCGTTGCAACCCATGGCTGTAAAACAGAGGGTGGCCGCGATCTCGTCCGTCTTCTACATTCCCCCAAGCCGCGAAGCAATACTTAGCCAAGCAATCATGTACCTGCCTGATGGCTGCGGGCGATGAGGCCGAGGCTGCCGAACGCCACCGTCGCCGCCAACAGCGCCGACATGCCCCCGACATCGTGCGGCGGGCTCACCGTGTTGACGTTGACGCCGACGAGGTTCAGGCCCGAGCAGGCTTCGAGCGCCGCAAGGCCCTCGCGCGCCGAGGCGCCTCCCCAGGTCGGCGTGCAGACGCCGGGCGCGACCGAGGGATCGAAGAAATCCATGTCGTAGGAGAGATAGACCGGCCGGTCGCCGATCGTGCCACGCATCTTGGCGAAGACATCGGCGATGCCGCGCGAGAGCAGCTCCTCCATGGTGACGATGGTGTAGCCGAGGCCGCGGGCATGGGCGAGGACGCCTTGCACCATGACGCCGCCGCGCATGCCGATCTGGAAGGAGCTCGCGGCCGTGACGAGGCCCTCCTCCACGGCGCGCGCGAAGGCGGTCGCGGTGTTATGGCCGGGGATGGGATAGGCGTCCGTATGGGCGTCGATATGGACCGTGACGAGATCCGGGTGCGCCCGATGCAGCGCCCGCATCTCGGGCAAGGCGACGGCGCCGTCGCCGCCCAGCGATACCGGCACGATGCCGGCTTCGGCAAGCCCGCCGATCGCCGCCTCGATCGCGGCGAACGAGGGCTCGATCTCGCCGGGCAGCACCGGCGCATCGCCCATATCGACGACGCCGAGCGCCCGCAGCGGATCGAGGCCGGTGTGGATGTCAAAGGGGCGCAGCAGCAACGACTGCTCGCGTATGGCGGCGGGGCCGAGCCGCGCCCCGATGCGATAGGGATGCGTGCCGCAATCGAAGGGCAGGCCGATAATGGCGGCCTTGGCGGTCGCTGGCAGGGAGCCCCGCGGCACCCCCATGAAGGTTCCGGCCGAGACGAAGGAGTGGGGCATCGGACGGGCTTTCCTTGTGCCAATGAGGGACGGGACCACCCCGATCACACCTCCTCATCCTCCTCCGCCATCTCCTCGTCGTGGTGGCCGCCCGCCGTCTCGACCAGGATGTCGCGCTTGCCGGCATGGTTGGCAGGGCCGACGATGCCTTCCTTCTCCATGCGCTCCATCAGGGAGGCGGCGCGGTTATAGCCGATCTGCAGCCTTCGCTGGATGTAGGAGGTCGAGGCCTTCTTGTCGCGCAACACCACGGCCACCGCCTGGTCATAGACATCGCCCGAGGGCGCGCCGAAGGCGCCTTGGTCGAACACGGCGCCGTCCTCGTCGGCCTCCGGCGCCTCCTCTTCTTCGGCGAGCACGTCGGCGAGATATTCCGGCCGCCCTTGCGCCTTCAAATGGGCCACCACCTTCTCGACCTCGGCGTCCGAGACGAACGGCCCGTGCACGCGCGAGATGCGCCCGCCGCCAGCCATGAACAGCATATCGCCCTGGCCGAGCAGCTGCTCGGCGCCCTGCTCGCCGAGGATGGTGCGGCTGTCGATCTTCGAGGTCACCTGGAAGGAGATGCGGGTCGGGAAATTCGCCTTGATGGTGCCGGTGATCACGTCGACCGAGGGGCGCTGGGTCGCGAGGATCACATGGATGCCGGCGGCGCGCGCCATCTGGGCGAGACGTTGCACCGCACCTTCGATCTCCTTGCCGGCGACCATCATCAGATCGGCCATCTCGTCGACGATGACCACGATGAACGGCAAGGCCTCGAGGTCCATCACCTCCTGCTCGTAGATCGCCTCTCCGGTCTCGCGGTCGAAGCCGGTCTGGACCGTGCGGTTGATGACCTCGCCCTTGGCCTTCGCCTGCCTGATGCGGTCATTGTAGCCATCGATATTGCGCACGCCGAGCTTCGACATGCGCTTATAGCGCTCCTCCATCTCGCGCACCGCCCATTTGAGGGCGACCACCGCCTTCTTCGGATCGGTGACCACCGGGGTGAGCAGATGCGGGATGCCGTCATAGACGGAGAGCTCGAGCATCTTGGGATCGACCATGATCAGCCGGCACTCCTCCGGCTTCAGCCGGTAGAGGAGCGACAAGATCATGGTGTTGATGGCGACCGACTTGCCGGAGCCCGTCGTGCCGGCGATCAGGAGATGGGGCATGCGCGCCAGCTCGACGATGCCCGGCTCGCCGCCGCTCGTCTTGCCGAGGCAGAGCGGCAGCCGGTGTTTCGATCTCTCGAAATCGGACGAGGCGAGG
>JBIOEJ010000065.1:0-32306 GCA_044445965.1 Hyphomicrobiales bacterium | reverse complement strand
TGCCGAGGCGTAACCTATCCGCTCCCGGCGACGAACCTATTGCCAGGGCGAGCCATGGTCGGCCTGCCACATGGGCGACCGCGAAGCGTCGCGCATCTCACTCGCAATCGGAGGAACAGGAATGTCCAATCGCATGCTCTCCGCCCTGGTCGCCGGCGCCTTTGCCGCGGCACTCGGCTCGGCTCCCATCACTTCCGCCGGCGCTCAGGCAATGAAGCCGATGAGCCAGGCCGATATGATGAAGGCGCGGAAAATGGCTGACGACGAGGTCGCGTCCGGCAAGATGGACAAGTGCTACGGCGTTGCCCTCAAGGGCCATAACGACTGCTATGCAGGAGCGGGCACGACCTGCGCCGGCACCAGCATGGTCGACTATCAGGGGAACGCCTTCAAGCTCGTCGCCAAGGGCACTTGCACGACCATGCACACCCCGAAGGGACCGGGAAGCCTGACGCCCAAGGCCTAGCCGAGCAGCGGATTTCCGCACTGGCCAAAGTCGTTGACCGATAGACCTCCGAGCCCATCGTGAAGCTGTCTCGAGGCATTCTTGCCGCCGCCGGCCGCCCGATACTGTCAGCGACCCTCTTCTTGCCGTCGGTGCCGTCGCCCCGGCGGCCACATATCCGAAGCTGACGTTCATGACACGCGCCCAAACGAGCGTCATGCGCGAGGCCTGAAGCATATTCCTCACCGGCAGCGCGGGCGGAGCTTGGGCGCGCCTGCGCGGCCCAACGCGCCGGAGGTTACCGTGGCTCTTCCGCCATTCAGCTCGAGTCGGAACGCGATTCCAGCGCGCGCCGGCGTCGGCCTCAAAGCCCAGCATTATCGCGCCATTATCGAGACGCGTCCCGATATCGGCTTTTTCGAGGTTCACGCGGAGAACTACATGGGCGCGGGCGGTCCTCCGCACAGATATCTCACCGCGATCCGCGATCGCTATCCGCTCTCGCTGCACGGGGTTGGACTATCGATCGGCGCCGATCGGCCGCTCGACCGCGATCACCTCGAGCGGCTGAAGCAGCTTCTCGATCGCTACGAGCCCGGCCTGTTCTCGGAACACCTCGCCTGGTCCACGCATGACACGGCCTTTCTCAACGACCTTCTGCCGGTGCCCTACACGGCAGAAACTCTGGCCCGCGTGTCGGAGCACATCGACGAGGTTCAAGGGACCCTGCGTCGGCGGATGCTGCTGGAAAACCCCTCCACCTATCTGGCCTTTGCGGAGAGCAGCTACGCGGAGGTCGAGTTCGTGGCCGAGATCGCGAAGCGAACGGGCTGCGGTCTCCTCCTCGACGTCAACAACGTGCATGTCGCATCGATCAACCAGCAATGGGACCCGGTCGCCTATATCGACGCCTATCCGCTCGCGCATGTGCAGGAGATCCACCTCGCGGGCTATACGAGAGAGGAAGACGACAAGGGCAGACCGCTCTTGATCGACACCCATGACCGACCCGTCGACGAGATCGTTTGGGGCCTCTTCGCGCATGCGATCGGGCGTCTCGGCCCAGTGCCGACCCTGATCGAGTGGGACGCCGACGTGCCGGCCTGGCAGGACCTCGAAGCCGAAGCGGAACGGGCCGAGGCGATCATGTTCGCGAAAAGCAAGGAGAAAAGCCATGCCGCGGCTGGCTGAGCGGCAGCAGGAGTTTTGCGCGGCGCTACTCGACGCCGCGCTGCCCGCGCCGTCCGGCTTGGTCGGGCCCGACGGGGAGCCCGGTCCGAAGCGGTTTGCGGTCTACCGCAACAATGTCGTCGCCGGCCTCACGGAAGCGCTGATGGATGCTTTCCCGGCGGTCTGCCGGATCGTCGGCAACGAGTTCTTCCGGGCAATGGCGCGCGTCTACGTCGTTTCGGACCCGCCCCACTCGCCGATCCTCCTCGATTACGGAACCGGATTTCCCGATTTTATCGCTTCGTTCGAACCGGCTGCCACGCTCGCCTATCTCGGCGACGTGGCGCGCATCGAACGAGCCTGGATAGAAGCCTACCACGCGCCGGAGGCGGTGCCGCTCGGGCCGGCCGCGTTCGAAGCGATCGCAGCCGACCGGCTTCCACAAATCCGCCTGCGGCTTCACCCCTCGGCGCGCATCGTCAGATCGCAGCTGCCGGCCCTCACCATTTGGCGCATGAATGTCGACGGCGGGGTGCCGGCGCCCGTCGACCTCGCAGCCGGCGGCGAGGATGTGCTCATCATCCGCCCGGCGACCGAGGTCGAGGCCCGGGCAATGCCGGCGGGAGGCGCGGCATTCCTCCAGGCGCTCGCCGAAGGCAAGACGGTGACCGAGGCGCTGCGAGCGGTCATGCGAGCCGATGGTTGCTTCGACTTGGCGGTCAATCTCGCAGGATCGATCGGCTCGGGCGTCTTCGTTGGCTACGACTTCGCCGGAGAAGCCCGGGCATCGGGGCCGGAGGGACAAGCATGACCCGGAGCGGGACCGAGCCGCGACAGTCAAGCCCCATCGGGCTGGAGCGAGGCGTCCATCTCGCGAGCGAATGGCTGCGCCGGACGGCGATGTTCGCGGCACCTTTGGTCCTTCGGATCGCGCTCGCTGTGCCCTTCTTTCGATCGGGCCTGACGAGATGGGATGGATTCTTATTGTTGTCGCCGAGCACCGCCTACCTGTTCGAAGAGGAGTTCAAGCTTCACATCTTAGGCGGCGCCTATGATATTCCTGCCCCAATCGTGGTGGCATATTTGACCGCGCTTGCGGAAATCACGCTTCCCATCCTGCTCGTGTCGGGCCTTGCCACGCGGTTCGCTGCCCTTGGACTTCTGGCGATGACAGGGGTGATCCAGCTCGTCGTGCCGGAGGGCTGGGCGAATTTCCATCTCCCCTGGGCCGCCATGGCGATCGCCATCATAGCGCTCGGTGCCGGCCCGGTGTCGTTCAACCATCTGATCGCCCGGCGCACGGCTCGGCGAAGCGAAGCTCCCGGCTCGTGACAATGGGCCATCCTGACCGCATGCCGCCGCTGACCCTGGTCAAGGGTGGCGGGAGCGGCGAGGAAGCCAGTATCGGTCAAGGGGGGGTGCCGGTCCGCGACATCGATTGGTCGATCCTGATGGCGCGCGCGCAAAGCGGCGACGGCGCCGCCTATCGTCGGCTGCTCGAGGAGGCGACGCCGTATCTGCGCTCTCTCGCCGGCCGGCGTCACCGTGACGCGAGCGACGTGGAGGACGCGGTGCAGGACGTGCTTTTGACCCTGCACGCCATACGCAACACCTATGATCCAGCCCGGCCCTTTGGTCCGTGGCTGGTCGCGATCGCCAACCGACGCTTTGTCGATCGCCTGCGTCGTCAAGGCCGCAGGAGATCGCGAGAAGCGGAGCTCACGGCCGAGCATGAAACCTTTCAGGCGCCTCAAACGAACGTGGAACAGATATCCGATCGGGCTAGGCTCGAGGAGGCTGTCGAGAAACTTCCTCCGGGGCAGCGGCAAGCCATTCGATTGTTGAAGCTCAAGGAGATGTCGTTGAAAGAGGCCGCCACCGTGAGCGGGATGTCGATCGCTTCGCTCAAGATCGCGACGCACCGCGCGCTGAGGAATTTGCGCAAGATGCTCTCCACCGGGAGCGACGCATGATCACGACACCCGACCTCATCAACTCGCTCGCCGCCAATCTGGCACCCGTGCGGCGCCTGCGCCCGCCGGTCACCCGCGCGGCCTGTTGGCTGGCGCTCGCGGCGCTCGTCCTCGCGCTGCTCGCCATCAGCCAGGGCGTTCGTCCGGACCTCGCGCCGCGCCTGCACGATCCGGCCTTCGCGATCGGCATCGCGGCTTCGCTCATGACCGGCATCCTGGCGGCGGTCGCGGCATTCATCGTGAGCCTCCCGGATCGATCGCGTCTGTGGCTTTTCCTCCCCGTTCCGACGCTCGTCGCCTGGCTGTCGACCATCGGCTACCAGTGCCTCACCCATTGGGTGCGCTTCGATCCGAACGGCATCGGCCTCGGAGAAACGGCGCGTTGCTTCGCGACGCTGGTGCTGACCAGTTTGCCGTTGTCGCTCGCGATGTTGGTCATGCTGCGCTATGCGGCGCCGCTGCGGCCGACGATGGTCGCCCTGACGGGCAGCTTGTCCGTGGCGGCAATCACCGCAACGGCGCTGTCGCTGTTCCACAGCTTGGACGCAACCGCGATGATCCTGATGTGGAATCTCGCGACGACGGCGTTGTTCGTCGCATTCGGCGGCTTGTTCACGCGAAGACTGTTCTCCTGGGTCGCGCCGCGCCCTCAGTCCGGGCAGGCCTGAATTCTCGGGGATGATGACCGTATCGAGATTGTGAACTCGAACGGAAGCAAAGCGACTTATGCAGGTTCGATCGACGTCAGCTCAAGGAGGCTCGCTCATGTTCTCTCGCCGCGCAATTCTGATCGGGATCAGCATCGCTGCCGCCATGCTTTCCACAGCCGCTCCGGCTATCGAAAAGCAGAACTTCGACGCAAGCGTGTTTGCGGCGGCTCAGCAGGCCGGCAAATCCATCTTCGTCGAAATACACGCGACTTGGTGCCCGACCTGCAAGGCGCAGGCTCCGATCCTCAGCAAGTTGGAGGAAGACCCGAAGTTCAAGGACCTCGTCGTCTTTCATGTCGATTTCGACAGCCAGAAGGAAGCGGTCAAGAGCTTCGGCGCCCAGATGCAGAGCACTCTCATTGCCTTCAAGGGAACAAAGGAAACCGCACGTTCCGTGGGCGACACCAACCCGGAATCGATTGCCGCGCTTCTCAATTCCGCCATCTGACGGTCAGCCGCAATGGCGCTCGGCACGATCGGCCTCGCATTTCTGGCGGGCATTCTTTCGTGTTTGTCGCCTTGCGTCCTCCCTATGCTGCCGATCGTGCTCGGAGCGGCAGCCTCTGAGCATCGCTTCGGCCCGGTTGCTCTTGCTGCCGGTGTGGCCGTTTCGTTTGTTGCAATCGGCCTATTCGTCGCGACGATCGGCTTCGGCATCGGCCTAGACACAGGCGTGTTCCGCACCGCGGCGGCTATCGTGATGATTTCGATCGGCACGGTGCTGGCGGTGCCGCGATTGCAGGTACGGCTTGCCGCTGCCGGCGGCCCGATCAGCAATTGGGCTGACCAGCGCTTCGGGGGAATCTCGAGCAGCGGCGTCGCCGGACAGTTCGGCGTGGGGTTGCTCCTCGGCGCCGTATGGAGTCCTTGTGTCGGCCCGACCTTAGGTGCCGCTTCGGTTTTGGCCGCCCAAGGTAAGGACCTGTTCCAGGTCGCGCTCACCATGCTGTTTTTCGGACTCGGCGCCAGTCTCCCGCTGCTTATCTTAGGAACGGTATCGCGCAGCGCGCTCGCGGGCTGGCGTGACCGCCTGCTGACGGTCGCCAAGAACTTGAAGGTTGCGCTCGGGGTGATGCTGATCGCGGTCGGCGTATTGATTGTGTCCAGCCTCGACAAACTGGTTGAAACGCTCCTTGTCGACGCGTCGCCGCAATGGCTGACCGATCTGACTACACGAATCTAAGGCGGCCCGTCCCGTGCGCGGATTTGCGCCGGTTCCGCCCGCACATGTCTGGGGGCGTCATGGCGATGGCCGCGACGCTCAAGACGAGTCGGGAGCCGAGCTTGCCGGCCGCTACTGAAATTGGCGAAGATGGCCGGACGCGAACTTCGCAAGGAACCGACCATGCCCCGCTTCTCGGCTCATCTCTCCTTCCTTTGGCAGGAGCTTCCTTTCCTGGAGCGGCTGGAGGCGGCGAAGCGGGCGGGCTTCCCCGCCGTCGAATGCGCGGTCCCTGAGGCTCCCGCCGCCGAGACGCGCAGGCGCGCCGACGAGCTCGGCCTCGCCTTCATCGGCATCAACACGGCGCCCGGCGAGGCCGAGGGCGGCCGCATCGGGCTAGCGGCGCTGCCTGGCCGCGAAGCGGCCTTCGCCGCCAATCTCGGCGAGGCGCTCGCCTATGCGGCGACGGCTCGCGTTACGCATATCCATGTGCTGTCCGGCGTCATCGACGGCATCGCCAGGGAGGCGGCCGAGGCCAGTTTCCTGCGCAATATGGAGGTGGGCATCCGCATGGCGGAGAAGGCAGGGGTCATGCTGGTGATCGAAGGGCTGAACTCGCGCGACCGGCCGGGCTATTTCCTGTCGCGCTCGCAGGACGCCTTCGCCATCGTCGAGCGCTTCCGATCACCGTATCTCAAGGCGATGTTCGACACCTACCATGCGCAGATCATGGAAGGCGATATCGTGGCGAAGCTCGAGGCGAACCTTGCCCATATCGGCCATATCCAGATTTCCGGCGTGCCCGATCGAACCGAGCCCGATGCGGGCGAGCTGAACCATCGCACCGTCCTCGCCGCCATCGATCGGCTGGGCTGGAGCGGATATGTGGGCTGCGAATACAAGCCGCGTACGACCACCGAGGCCGGGCTCGGTTGGATCGAGGCGCTGACTTCTTGAACCGACGGCCCCGCGCTTTGCGGCGACGGGGCCGGCGATCTGCGGTCAGCAAAAGGGGCGCGCCTCAGGGCGCGCCATGCGAAGCTCAGACGGCCTGCAGATTGACCGCGGAGGTCTTACCCTGCTTGCCCTTCTCGAGCTCGTAGCTGAGCTTCTGGCCTTCGTTGAGATTGCTCATCCCGGCGCGCTCGACGGCCGAGATATGAACGAACACATCCGCCCCGCCAGCCTCCGGCTGGATGAAACCGAAGCCCTTTTGGGCGTTGAACCATTTAACTGTCCCAGTCGGCATTACTGCACTCCATATTGGGAAACCTGCCGCCCCGGCCCATGCGCGGGACGGAATCGAACCACACCCGAAACGGATAGCAAGGCCGACCCCCCAAGGGGAAACAAGCGCGCGAACCGACGAGAGTCGAACAGGTCAGCAATAGACTCCCGCGCCCTTCTTGGCAAATGGATTTGCGCCTTCGGCGGCGGGACCGGCTCGGAATTCGACGCACGGCAATCGCCGCATACGGTGCCGGCGAGGCCGGCGTCCGGGCGCTCGAGCAGGCGAGCGGGCCGGCTGCGAGGTCGTTCTCTCTTCCGGCAACCGACGAGCGTCTTCTTCTGCATGCGCCAGCCGCGACGCGCGATATTTTGCCATTTCGACCCGCGAATCACCGGTCTGGTTTTGTTCTCTTGCGTGGAAATACAGTATTCATATGATGACATCATAACGATAACAGTCCGAATCGTCTGGCCACGCCGAAGCGTGGAATGGGGCCACCACCGATGCCGATCAGCAGCGCTAGGCTGTGCGCAGCTCCCGCGCGTGCCGTCGAATGGCCGACGGTCGCGCTCGCCGCCGCGATCTATGGCGGTTGGCTCGGCGTCACCTATTTCCAATCGGTCTTGCCGTGGTGGATCGTCTGCCCGGTCGGGGCCTGGCTGGTCGCCTGGCAAAGCTCGCTGCAGCATGAGGTCCTGCATGGCCATCCGACGCGTTGGCGCAGCCTGAACCGGCTGCTGGCGTTGCCCGCGCTGTCGCTCTGGCTGCCCTACGAGAGCTACCGCGTCTCGCATCTGATGCATCATCGCGACGAACGGCTCACCGACCCGCTCGACGACCCGGAATCCTTCTACTGGACCAAGGGGCTCTGGGGATCGCTCGACCGCGTCTGGTATCCGCTGTTGCGAGCCCAGACGACGCTCGCCGGCCGGCTGATCATCGGGCCGGCCTGGATCGTGCCACGCTTCCTGATCAAGCAGCTTGCCGCTTGGCGCGAGGGCAGCCTCGTGGCGCGGCGCGCCTGGCGGTCGCATCTCGTGCCGCTCGTGCTCGTGCTGTCCTGGCTCATCCTCGTCTGCAAGATGAGCCTTCTCCTCTACGTGGTCGGGATCGCCTATCCCGCCGCATCGCTCATGCTCTTGCGTTCCTTCGCCGAGCATCGCGCTGCATCCGAGGTCTATGAGCGCACCGCGATCGTCGAGAACGCGCCGGTCCTCGGGCTGCTTTACCTCTACAACAACCTCCATGCCGCCCATCACGAGCGCCCCACCACGCCTTGGTACGAGATCCCGGCTTGGTACCGGATGAACCGCGACCGGCTGATCCGCGAGAATGGCGGGCTCGTCTATGAGGGGTATGCCGAGGTGGCGCGCCGCTATCTGCTGCGCCCCCATGACGGGCTCTTGCACCCTTCCGACCGGGTGCCACCGATCGGCACGAGCTTGGCGACCAAGTAGGGCCGTCGAAGCAAGCTCGCGCGGCTTGCCATCGGCGCGGCGCGCGTCGAAACTCGGGCCATGAGCATGCCGCCGATCTATATCTCCTTTCTCAACCGGCTCGACATCGAGGAGCTGGCGCTCACCAATGACGAGATCCTCGCCGCCGTCGAGACGAGCCTTGCGGCGCAAGGCCGCAAGGAAACCGTGATCGAGCCGCGCATGCATCTCGAGCCCGGCGTGGCGCGCGGCCATTTCAACGTGCTGCGCGGCGCCATCGGCGCGCCGGTCGACCTGGCGGGCGTCAAGGTGGTCGGCGATTTCGTCGACAACTATCTCGAGAAGCTGCCCTCCGAGCTCGCGACCCTGCTGCTGCTCGATCCGAGGAACGGCGCGCCCGTCGCCATCCTGGATGCGAGCCAGATCACCGATATGCGCACCGGGGCGGTCACCGCGATCGGCGCGAAATATCTGGCGCGCAAGGGCTCGAAGGTGCTGGGCCATGTCGGAGCGCGCGGCACCGCCTATTGGAATGTGCGTCTTCTCGACCACCTCTTCGATTTCGACGAGATCCGCGTGCATTCGCGCCGTCCCGAGAGCCGCGACGCCTTCGCCGAGAAGCTGTCAGGCGATCTCGGCAAGACGGTCGTGGCGACGCCGGATTGGCAAAGCTGCGTCGAGGGCGCCGATATCGTGGTCGAGGCCTCGCGCCTCGCCGCGCCCGAGCCGATGCTGCTGACGCGCTGGATCAAGAAGGGCGCCTTCGTCGTACCCTATGGCACGATGAGCGCCGTCGAGCTTTCCCTCACCGACATCATGGCGAAGCTCGTCGTCGACGATTGGGGCCAGTGCAAGGGCGGCAAGTTCGGTTCGCTGCGCGCCCATGTCGAGGCGGGCAAGCTCTCGGAGCGGACACTGCATGCCGAAATTGGCGAGATCGTCGCCGGCCTGAAAGCCGGACGCGAGCGCGAGGACGAGACTATCCTGTTCTGGCATCGCGGCCTGTCGCTCTCCGATATCGCGCTCGGGCATGCCATGCTGGAGAAGGGCAAGCGCTTGGGGATCGGGCAGCGCTTGCGCTTTGCCTGAGGGTTGCCGGCGCCGCCGACGCTTTCCCCGAGCGCTTGACAGACGAATCACCGACGATGTAGTTAACATGTTAACTAATTTTTGAATTCTGGCCTCTCAAATCAAAGCTGCGCTAAGCTCGATAGCAGCGCCTGAAGCTGCGAAAGGGGAGGAACGATTGCCGCATATCGTCATCGAGTATTCCGCCAATCTCGAGACCCGCATCGATTTGCGCGAGCTGGTGCGCAAGACGCATGAGGCGGCGCTGGCGACGGGCGTGTTCGAGGTGGGGGGGTTGCGCACCCGCTGCTCGAGGCGCGACATCTACCGGATCGCCGACGGCCACCCGGACAATTCCTTCGTCACCGTGAACATCCGCGTCGGCCACGGCCGCGACGCGGCGACGCGCCATCGTGCCGGCAAGATGATCTTCGAGGCCGTCTGCGCCCATCTCGCACCGATCTACGCGACGACGCCGCTCGGCATCACGCTCGACGTCGCCGAGATCGACCCGACCGCGACCTTCAAGCAGAACAATATGCACGCGATCGTCAAGGCGCGGCAGGAAAGGGAAGCGGGAAAACCATGAGCGCGCCATGAACAAGCCCGTTCCGCAAGACGCCTTCTCGGCCAATATCGCAGCCGCCGAGCGCCATCTCGCCCGCTTCCGCGGCGCGACCGTGCCCCATCTGATCGCGGGCGCGCAGGAGCTCGGCGCGGGCGCGACCTTCCACGACTTGTCGCCCGTCGACAATTCGGTCATCGCCCGGGTCGCGGCCGGTAGCGCAGCCGATATCGATCGTGCCGCGAAAGCCGCGATGGCGGCTTTCCCGGCCTGGGCGGCGCTCGATGGTGACAAGCGCCGCGCCATCCTGCACGCTATCGCCGATCGGATCGAGGCGCGTGCCGACGAGATCGCGCTCGTCGAATCGGTCGATACCGGCCAAGCGATCCGCTACATGGCGAAAGCCGCCATTCGCGGCGCGGAAAATTTCCGGTTCTTCGCGGACCGCGCCCCGTCCGCCCGCGACGGCCTCTCGCTCCCGACGCCGAGCCATCTGAACTACACGATGCGCGTGCCGATCGGACCGGTCGGCGTGATCACGCCCTGGAACACGCCCTTCATGCTGTCGACCTGGAAGATCGCGCCGGCGCTGGCGGCGGGTTGCACGGTCGTCCACAAGCCGGCCGAATGGAGCCCGCTCACGGCGCTGCTGCTCGCCGAGATCATGAATGCCGTGATCACGGAGGCCGGTCTGCCGGCGGGCGTCGTCAATTGCGTGCATGGGTTGGGCGAAGAGGCCGGCAAGGCGCTGACCGAGCATCCGCTCATCAAGGCCGTGGGCTTCGTCGGCGATTCGGCGACCGGAAGCCAGATCATGGCGCAGGGCGCGCCGAGCCTGAAGCGCCTGCATTTCGAGCTCGGCGGCAAGAACCCGGTCGTGGTCTTCGCCGACGCCGATTTCGAGCGCGCCCTCGATGCCGCTCTGTTCATGATCTACAGCCTGAACGGCGAGCGCTGCACCTCCTCGAGCCGCGCCCTCGTCGAAGCCTCGATCCATGAGCGCTTCGCCGAGGCGCTCGCCCTGCGCGTCAAGAAGATCAGGATAGGCCATCCGCTCGATCCCGCGACCGAGATCGGGCCGCTCATCCATCCGCGCCATGTCGAGAAGGTCCTCGGCTTCAAGGATAAGGCCAAGGCCGAGGGAGCAACCATACGCTGCGGCGGCGGGAGAGCCATGGGCGGGGCCGGCAATTATGTGGAACCGACGCTCTATACCGGGGCTTCGAGCGCCATGCGCATCGCGCAAGACGAGATCTTCGGCCCCGTGCTCACCGTCATCCCCTTCAAGGACGAGGCGGAGGCCCTGCGCATCGCCAACGACGTGCGCTACGGGCTCGCCGCCTATATCTGGACCCGGGATGTCGGGCGCGCCCACCGCTTCGCCCAGAATGTCGAGGCCGGAATGATCTGGGTCAACTCGGACAATGTCCGGCATTTGCCGACGCCGTTCGGCGGCACGAAAGCCTCCGGCATCGGCCGCGACGGCGGCGATTATTCCTTCGATTTCTACATGGAGACCAAGAATATCGCGATCGCGCTCGACAACCACAAGATCGCGAAGATCGGCGCGTGAAGCCGGGAGCCGCCATGCCGATCCGCAAGCCCATTCCGAACCCGCCTTTCGCCGTCATCCGCGCAAGCCACATCGAATACGGCGCGACCGACCTCGCCCGCGCCAAGGCCTATTGGGTCGATGCGCTCGGATATCTCCTTGCCGATGAGAGCGCCGACGCGCTCTATCTGCGCGGCCTCGAGGAACGCAATCATCATTCGGTGGTCTTGCGCAAATCGCCTGAGCCTCACGTCAAATCGCTCGGCTTCAAGCTCGCCTCGGAGGAGGACCTCGACAAGGCCGCGCGCTTCTTCGCCGAGCGGCAGCTGCCGCACGCCTTCGTCGAGAAGCCTTATCAGGGCCGCACGCTGGCGACCGCCGACCCGCTCGGCGCGCCGCTCGAATTCTACTTCGCCATGGATCAGCGGCCCTGCATGCTGCAGAAATACGGCGCCTATCGCGGCGCCAAGATCCAGCGCATCGACCATATCAATTGCTTCACGCCCGACGTGCAGGCGAGCCATGATTTCTACAACGAGATCGGCTTTCGGACCACGGAATATACGGCGGCCGAGGGCTCGGGCGAGCTATGGGCGGTGTGGATGCACCGCAAGGGCAGCGTGCACGACATCGCCCTCACCAATGGGCGTGGCCCAAGGCTGCATCATATCGGAGTGTGGGTCTCCTCGGTCACCGACATCATCCATATCTGCGACGTGCTGGCGACCACCGGTTTCCTGAAATCGATGGAGCGCGGGCCCGGACGCCACGGCATCTCGAACGCCTTCTTCCTCTATCTGCGCGACCCGGACGGCCACCGCGTCGAGCTGTTCACCTCGGATTACCTCACGGTCGATCCCGATCATGAGCCCATCCATTGGAACCTGCTCGACCCGACGCGCCAGACATTATGGGGCGCGCCTGCTCCGAGGAGCTGGTTCGAGGAAGGCTCGCCCTTCCCGGGCGTCGCGATCCGCGAGCCGGTGCTGAAGGCGCAGCCTATCGTTGCGCCATAGGGCAGAGCTCGGGCCGCTTGCCGCTGTGCAGTCGGCGGGCTAGGATATACATCCAAGCTGTTTATCCTTGAGGATATCATGCAAGTCGCGAAATGGGGCAACAGCCTCGCCGTTCGGCTTCCCAAGAAGCTCGTCGATGAGCTCGGTCTGAGGCCGGGCGACGAGCTCGATATCGTCTCCATCGCCGATCGGCGCATCGAGGTCGAGAAGAGCCAAAGGCGCGAGCGGGCGCTGGCGGCGATCGGTGCGCGCCGCTGGACCTTGCCCGAAGGCTATCGCTTCGACCGCGACGAGGCCAACAAGCGGTGAAACCCTTCATCGACACGAACATCCTTGTCTATGCCAATTCCAACGACCACCGGCGTCCTCGCGCCCTGGAGATCCTGGCCGAAGGCGGCGTCGTCAGCGTTCAGGTCCTCAACGAGCTTACGAACGTCCTCCTGAACAAGCTCCGAAAAGGCTGGCCCGAAATCCAGGCTGCGATCGACGATGTGCGGACGCTGCTGGATCCCGCCCTGCCGCTCAGCGTCGACACGCATGTTTCCGCCATCGGCCTGGCGCGCGATCATGGTTTGAGCTTCTATGACGCGCTGATCGTCGCCTCGGCTCACGAGGCGGGTTGCACGGTGCTCCTCACCGAGGACATGCAGCATGGGCGGGCGATCGGTACCCTGACGATCCGGAACCCTTTCCTTTGAAAGGAGTTTCCGCACCGCACCGATTGAAGTCCGCGGAGACCGGTCGGGACGCCGACGCATTTCGCGCTCGCCATCAGGCCTTCGCTCGCCCCTCCTCATCGCCGGCCGCCGGTCCCGCGCCGTCGAGCAGTGCCTTCTCCAAGGCGTCGAGCTCGGCTTGCAATCGCGCCAGACGCTCGAGGCCGAACCGGCGAGCGATCTCGGCATAGCCCGCCTCCGAATAAGGCGCTTGCGCCGCGATCAGCTCGTATCCGGCGGCGGAGATGAGGATGAGGCTGCGCCGCAGATCCGAGTTGTCCGCACGCCGCTCGATCAGCCCGCGCGTTAGAAGGTCGCGCAGGATGCGCGACAAGCTCGGCGGCAACAGGAAGGTCGCGCGCGCCAGCGCCATCGCCTCGGTCGGGCCGCGGGCGGCAAGCGCCCGCAGCACCCGCCATTGCTGCTCGCTCAGGCCGTGGGCGCGCAGCGAGGGCCTGAAGAAACGCATCGTGGATTCGCGCGCCCGCATCAACGCCATCGGCAAGGAACGCGAGAAATCGCGAAGCGTGATCGGCCCTTCCCTCTTTGCGGTCACGGCTCCAGGCTTCACGCCGCTTCGTCTTCGACGCGGTTTTCGAGCTTGCCGATGCCCTCGACCTCGACCGCGACGACATCGCCGGGCTTCAGATAGCGCGGCGGATCGAAGCGCGCGCCGGCACCGGTCGGTGTGCCCGACACGATGATATCGCCTGGTTCGAGCGTGCAGAAGCGCGAGATATAGGCGATCAAGGTCGGCATCTTGAAGATCATGCGGTCGGTCGTGTCGTCCTGCCGCAACTCGCCATTGACGCGCGTGACGATGCGCAGCCGCTTGCCCTCGACCTCGTCCGCCGTGACCATGAAGGGTCCGAGCGAGCCCGACGACTCGAAATTCTTGCCCTGAGTCACGTTGAACTTGCCGTGCCGGGTCCAGTCGCGAACCGTGCCTTCGTTGCACAATGTATAGCCTGCGACATGGCCCATCGCCTCGGTGACCTCGATGCGTCGGCCGCGCTTGCCGATGATCATCGCGATCTCGCCTTCGTAATCGAGCTCAGGCGAATCGATGGGTCTGATCAACGCCTCGCCATGGCCGACGAACGAGGCCGGAAAGCGGATGAACAGGCTCGGATAGATCGGCGGCTCCGATCCATCCTTGTACTCGGCGTTGCGGTTGTGGTAGTTGACCCCGACGCAAATGATCTTGCCCGGCCGCAGCAGCGGCTTTTTCAACTTGATGGCTCGCAGCGTGAGATCGGCGGGGGTGTGGGCGGCGAGCTCGGCGAGCTGGCCGAGCGCGCCCGCCGCCAGCACCGCCTCGAGATCGGGCAGGCCGCGCCCGAGCCGCTTGCCGGCGTCGATGACCCCATCCTTGGCGACGATGCCGTAGGAATTCTCACCGCCAACTTCGAAGGTGACGAGCTTCATTCGGCCTCCTCCCCCCCGATCGCGCAGTTGCCCCCAGAACTTCTAGAACATTTCCCGGCAAGGTGGCCACAGGTAACGCGACATGGGTCAAGGCGACGCCTTCCGGCTTCACGCGGCCGCGATTGCGGCGCATGATACGCGGTAACGACCGAACCGCAATTCGCGGGACAAGCCATGCTCGTTCGCCGACTGATCCTCGTGCCGACCGGCCTCATCCTGGCCTTCGCGGCCGGCTTCATCTTCCTCCTGATCGCCGGGCTCGCCCAGCCTGCCGGCCGCAGGGTGCTTGAGGGGATCGGCTGGATCTTTCTTCTCGCTGTCCGGTCCGATGCGATGCAGGGCGATCCGCCCGGCTCCTTTCTGGTGCTGGCGACCAAGATCATCTGGGGGGCGACGCTCGCGGTCGTGGTCGCGCCCGTGCTGCTCACGGCGCTGGTCGGCGAGGTGGCGCGCCTTCGTTCCTTCATCTGGTATGTCGGCGCATCCGCCGTGCTGACCGCGGCGATCCCCTGGCTGGCGCGCGGCGCGCGGGCGGCCGGCAGCGCCGCGATCCGCGAAGCCGCGACGCGAAGCGCCGAGACGCAAGCCGATGAGGCGCGCCTCGCCCTCTTGCTGTTCTTGTCGGGGGCGCTGTCGGGCTTCATCTATTGGGCGATGGCCGGACGCGATGCTGGCCCCAAAGCAAGGCCGGGCCATCCACCAACGGCGTGATCCCGCGCAGCCGCGCGATCGCGGCCGCTTGAGCGTTGACATACGTCAATGAGCTCGCCTCGTTGATCTGAGATAGGAGGTTCGCGGGGCACGGCCCGAACATGCAGAGCGAGGATGTGCGATGACGGAGTCCAGACCGATCCCCAATTTCCCAATGTCCGATACTTTCAGGCGGGCGATGGGACGGCGTCACTTCGGGATGCCTTTGATTTTCGGCGGCCTTCTCTTCATCGTCTTGGGTATCGCCCTTGTCATCGAGCCGAGAATATTGCTCTGGGTGGTGGCTCTGACCTTCGTAGGGTCCGGTGCTCTGATGCTCACGGCGGCATTTTTCATGCGCAAGCTCGCGCGCAGAATGCGGAAATTCGCCAGCGAAAACGAGGAATACGCAGCCCCGACCGTCGCTTGACTGGCGGTCTCGCCGGCCATCGCTCGGAAGAGGCGCTCGCTGCCCTCGGAGCGCCCGTTCAGCCTCTGCGGGCGCCCCCCTTTTGCAGGCTTATTCCATAATTCCGGAAATGCCGTTGACAACGACGGGCACAGGCTTCATATGTATTTCCATGAAACTCGAAAAAGCAGCCAAGCAGCTCGAAGCGTTGGGCAGTCCGACCCGGCTGGAGGTCTACCGCATCCTGGTCCGCGCCGGTGATGCGGGGCTCGCGGTCGGCGGCTTGCAGGAGCGGCTCGGCATCGCGGCCTCGACCTTGTCGCACCACTTGCATCGCTTGATCCTCACTGGGCTCGTCACGCAGGAGCGCCAGGCGACGACGCTGATTTGCCGGGCGAATTATCCCGCCATGGACGCTTTGCTCGGGTTTCTCGGCGACGAGTGCTGTGCGGATGCCGCGCCGGCGAGATCGACCGCCGGAGAGGCGGCATGACGAGTATTTACCCATAACTTCAATCATTCTGGAACGAACGAAGGAGAACGATCGTGAGCAGCTTTGAACGCCTGCCCGTCGCCGTCATCGGAGGTGGCCCGGTCGGGCTCGCCGCCGCCGCGCACCTCTTGGCGCGGGGGTTGCCGGTGAAGCTTTACGAGGCGGGCGCCAGCGTGGCGGCGAGCGTGCGCGATTGGGGTCATGTGCGCGTCTTCACCACCTGGGAGCAGAATATCGACGGCGAGGCGAAGTGGCTCCTCGAGAACCATGGTTGGGCGATGCCGCCGAAAGATGTCTTTCCGACGGGTGAGGAACTCTATCGGGACTATCTGCGGCCGCTCGCGGCGATACCCAGGGTGGCGGCCTGCATCGAGACGGGCGCGCGCGTCACGGCGATCTCCCGCAAGGGGCTGGACAAGGTCGTGAGCGCCGGACGAGAGACGAGGCCCTTCGAATTGCGGGTCGCTGCCGCCGACGGTTCAGCGCGTCGGGAGCTCGCCCGCGCCGTGATCGACGCGTCAGGCACCTGGACGCAACAGAACCCGCTTGGCGCGGGCGGCCTGCCGGCCGAGGGCGAGATCGAGCTGCATGAGCGTCTCGCCTATCGCATGCCCGATGTGCTCGGCCGGGAGCGGGCGAATTATGCAGGGCGCCGCACTCTCGTGGTCGGTGCCGGCTATTCGGCCGCCAACGTCCTGCTCGATCTCGTACGGCTCGCCTCCGGCAATCCGGGAACCGCCGCCATCTGGGCCGTTCGGGGCACCGATCTCTCCCGCGTCTACGGCGGTGGCGCCGCCGATCAATTGCCGGCGAGGGGCGAGCTCGGCTGGCATCTCCGCGAGCTCGTCGAGGAGGGTCGCATCGAGCTCGTGCAGGGCTTCGCCGTCCGGGCCGTCGCGACTGATGCGGCCGACCGGCTGATCGTCACCGGCGACACCGAGCACGGACAGCGCCGGCTCGATCCCGTCGATCGGATCGTCGTGACCACCGGGCAGCGGCCCGATCATGCCTTGACCCGCGAATTGCGGCTCGAGCTCGACCCCTGGCTCGAAAGCACGCGGGCGCTCGGGCCGCTGATCGATCCCAACATCCACTCTTGCGGCTCGGTGCCCCCGCACGGGCACCGCGAATTGTCGCATCCGGAACCGGGCTTCTACACGGTCGGCGTCAAGAGCTACGGCCGCGCGCCGACTTTCCTGCTGCTGACGGGCTATGAACAGGTGCGCTCCGTCGCTGCGGCGCTCGCGGGCGATCTGGCGGCGGCCGACGACGTTCATCTCGTGCTGCCCGAAACCGGCATTTGCAGCGCACGAATACCGGACGCGGCCTCGGACACCCTGGCCGGTTGCTGCGGCGGGCCGGCTCTTGTCACCGTCGATGCCTGTTGCGTCGCCGATGTCGAAGCCAAGGCCGCGGGCAAGAGCGGATGCGGTTGCAAGGCGGCTGCGTGAGCACACCGGAGGCCGTCGACGGCGCCGTCTCGGCGCCTGGACACAGGGACCGACGCATCGTCATCACGGCGGTAGGCGTCACGCAAATCTTCGCCTGGGGCTCGTCATATTATCTCCCGGCCGTGCTTGCCAAGCCGATCGCCGCGGAAACGGGGTGGTCCCTGACCTGGATCATCGGTGGATTGTCGCTTGGCCTGCTCGTTGCCGGCTTTGCCTCGCCCATGATCGGACGGACAATCGAACGCATGGGCGGGCGTCCCGTGCTGGCGACCAGCGCGGCCCTGCTGGCGGTCGGCCTGTTGATCCTCGCCCTTGCGCGAAGCCTTCCCTCCTACCTTGCCGCCTGGCTGGTGCTTGGCCTCGGAATGGGAGCCGGTCTTTACGATCCGGCCTTTGCGACGCTCGGACGCCTCTATGGTCAGGACGCACGCCGGGCCATCACGGCGGTGACGCTTTTCGGCGGATTTGCCAGCACGGTGTGCTGGCCCCTATCCGCATACCTTGAGGTAAAGCTCGGCTGGCGGGAGACCTGCATCGTCTATGCGTCGCTGCAAATCCTGCTGGCCCTGCCGACCCTCCTATGGGCGCTGCCGCGGACAGACGACGAAAGACTTGCCGCGCCAGGGATTTCCGGCGCTCCACCGCCCGTCGTCGCTCGGCGCGGCGGCGTCGGGATTTTTGTGCTGCTCGCGACGGTCATTACGGTTGGATCGGTGCTCTCGACGGTGATGTCCGTGCATCTGCTCACCGTGCTGCAGGCGCAAGGCATGGCGCTTGCGGCCGCGGTCGGACTGGGCGCCTTGGTCGGCCCTTCGCAGGTGGGCGCTCGCACCGTCGAAATGTTCGTCGCGCGCTTTCATCATCCGATTTGGACCAAGCTGGTGTCGACATCATGTGTCGCGCTAGGTCTGCTGCTGCTCTGGACGAAAGCGCCGATCATTTTGATGGCGCTGGTGTTCTATGGTGCCGGTATCGGCCTCGAATCCATCGCACGGGGCACATTGCCGCTCGCGATCTTCGGCGCGGCGCATTATCCGGTCATCATGGGGCGTATCGCCCGGCCGAGCCTGCTGGCGCAAGCCGTGGCCCCTAGCGTTGCCGCAGCCCTGATCGAGCTCGTCGGGCTTGATGGCACGATGGCGGTTCTGGCGCTCGCCGCGATCGGCAACACCTGCCTGACGGTGGTGCTGTTTCTCCTTCTGCGGCCGACGCCTCCGCCCTCGCGTGAAGCCTAATCCGCCGGCGTTCGTGAACCCGAAGACAGCCGCAATCTTCCCGACGCGGCGCGCAGGCATGCGAATTTCCGGGACCCGTCGAAGAGCTCCGAAGCGCCGGCATTTCCGGCCAGGCGCGACAACTCTCTCGACATGTCGAGACCATTAGACATATGGTGATCGACTGGCAGGGAGGAAAAACATGGCACCGAACGCGCCCAGGTGCCACCGCCACGACCCGCCGATCCTCCACAGACGGGGCGCATTGGCCGGATTGGCCGCGACCGTCCTGCTGCCGTGGCCGCTATCGTCCGTTCGTGCCTCGAGCTCCGTCAGCTTTGGCCTTACCCCTGTCTTCCTCGATTCCGACATCGAGCTGCTGGCGCTTCTCGAAAAGTACCTGGTTCAGAAGCTCCGCCGAGCGGTCACGCTCGTGAAGCGGCGCACTTATCAAGAGATCACCGCGATGTTGCTTTCCGGGCAGCTCGATGCGGCCTGGATTTGCGATGATCCCTATGTGCAGCACCAGAGCCAGCTCGCGCTGCTAGCGGTGCCGCTCTACCTTAACGAACCGCTCTACCAGACCTACGCGATCGTCAACGAAACGAGCAAGGCGAAGTCGTTCAACGACATCCGCGGCACGGTGCATGCGTTCTCCGACCCGGACAGCACCTCTGGCTATCTGGTCACCAGGTATCTGATAGCGCTTCGCCACACCACACCCGCCGAGTTCTTCCGCAGCTTCTTCTTCACCTATGGCCACCGGAACGTCGTGCGGGCGGTCGCTGCCGGCTTGGCCGAGAGCGGGAGCATCGACGGTTATGTGTGGGACGTGATGAGAGAACGGGAGCCGGAGCTCGTGAACAAGACCCGCGTCGTCTACCGCTCGGAGCGCCTCGGCTTTCCGCCGATCGTCGGCCTGCAAGCAACGCGCGATACGAAATTGGCGGAGGCCCTCTCGGAGGCCTTCCTCGACATGTCCTCCGATCCGCTCGGTCGAGAGATCCTTGCGATCCTGGAACTTGATGGGTTTACGCGGGCAGGGCCCGAACTTTATCAAGGCACACTCGACAAATGGCTCGTGGTGAAGGCGCAGGTCTAGTGGCCAACATAGCGCGCATCAGCAGCTGGCCGCTCACCTGGAAAGTTCCGGTACTGGTCGCAGGCCTCATGGTCGGGATCGCGGTTTTGATCTCCCAGGTTGTGCTGAGCCGACTGGCAACGGACCAAGAGAACAACCTTCGCCAGTTGACCAGCGCTTATCTCGACGGGCTGTCGGCCGCCGTCCTTCCGACAGCCATCCGCGCAGACACGTGGGAAGCATTTGATGCGCTGGATCGAGCGCGCACGCGCTACAGCGGCGTCGATGCCCGCTACGCTATTGTCGAGCTTCCAAACGGCAAGGTTCTTGCCGCATCCGATCCAATAAGGTTTCCGGTGCAGAGCGTCATTCCTGCGGAGCTCGCGCGGCGGTTCCCGGCGGAGGATGGCCTCATCATCGATAACGGTGCCGCTCGCGCTTGGCTTGCGCGGACTTTGCGGGAGGAGGGTTTTGCCGTCGGCCGTATTCTCGCGGAGATCGACATCGCCGATTTGCTGCGTGTGCGGCGCGAGGTGTTGCTGACCCTCATTCTCGTAAACGCGGGATTGACGGTCGCTTTCGCAGCTATCGGATACGCTGCCCTCAAACGCATGCTGCAACCACTCGGCGTGCTGACGGCCTATGTCGAACGAATCCGGGATGGGCGCGTGGAATTCATTCCGGAACAGAATCGGCAAAGGCTCGCAAGCGAGTTCGGTCAGATTTTCGACCGTTTCAACGCCATGGCCCACGCCGTGGGCGAACGCGAGTCCCTCGCATCGCGCCTCGCCGAACAGGAAAAATACGCAATGCTCGGGAGATTGGCTTCTGGCATGGCGCACGAAGTCAACAATCCACTCGGCGGATTGTTCAATGCCCTGGATACCCTTCGCCGTCATGGCGGGGATTCGAGCGTTCGCGAGGCCACGCTCAACCTCCTCCAACGAGGGCTGACCCACATCAGGAACCTCGTCCGTTCGACCCTCGTCATCTATAGGGCTGAGGCGTCCCCTCACTCCCTCAAAGCTGCGGACATCGACGATTTGCGGCTGCTGATCGAACCCGAGGCAGCTCGAAAAAGCATCCGGCTCGGTTGGATCAACGATATCCGCGCGGAGATACCGGTTGCGGCCGGAAGCGTGAGGCAGGCTACGCTCAACCTCCTCATCAACGCTTGCGCCGCGACCCCGCCCGGCGGCACGGTTCGACTGTCGGCTCTGACGAAAGACAGCTCGCTCACCATCAGCGTTGGGGACGAGGGACCCGGTCTACCGACGGAGCAGGTCGACTATCTCGTGGCGGGGTCAGACGACACACCGCCAGCGGGGGGCGGGCTAGGACTTTGGATCGTCCGCCGCCTCGTTGCCGAAGAGGGTGGATCGATCCGAGTTACAGCGAGCGAAAACCTCAAGACAGTTGTCCAAGTCGTGTGGCCCTTCAAGAAAGAGGCTGGGTCCAATCGCGAGAAGCTCAACGCAAGGTCCGAGGCGCTGATCCATGCCGAATGACCTGGGATATATTGCCCTGATCGAGGACGATCTCATCATGGGCGAGTCGCTCCAGCGGGCTCTGGAACTCGAAGGCTGGCGTACGGCTTGGTGGCACTCGGGAACGGACGCCCTGTCGGCGCTGCCTGACGCGGCCCCCGACCTCGTCCTTTGTGATATCCGCCTTCCCGACATGAACGGCGAAGAGGTCTTCCGGCGAGCCCACGCCCATCGGGCAGCACCGCCCTTCCTCTTCATGACCGCCTTCGGCCAGATCGACCAAGCGGTCGCACTCGTGCGCGCAGGGGCGGTCGATTATCTGACGAAGCCGTTCGACGTGCCGACCCTTCTCGAGCGGGCGCGTTGGATCGTCAGGCATCGCGGACTGAACCGCGAAGATGGAGTACTCGGCACTTCTCAGGCGATGCGCAACGTCGAAACCCTCTTACAGCGCATTGCCTTGCGTCAGTCGAGCCTGCTCGTGGTTGGCGAAACCGGCGTCGGGAAGGAGGTCTGCGCGAGATATCTGCACCGCATAGGTGCTGCCGGCGAACCATTCATGGCGGTGAACTGCGCAGCGATCCCCTCGGAACTTCTGGAAAGCGAGCTATTCGGACATGAGAAGGGGGCGTTTTCCGGCGCTCATCAAAGGCATCTCGGTTATGCCGAGCGGGCGCGCGGAGGTATCCTGTTTCTCGACGAAATCGCCGAGATGCCTCTGTCCTTGCAGGCGAAGCTGCTGCGGGTCATCGAGGATCGATCCTTCCATCGCGTCGGCGGCGAGACGCTGATCCCGCTGAAGGCACGGCTGGTTTGCGCCAGCAACCGCAACCTCGATGCGGAGGTCAAGGCCGGTCGATTCAGGGAGGATTTGCTCTATCGCGTCAACGTGGTGAGCGTCGAGATTCCACCGCTGCGTGCGCGCATCGACGATATTCCCTGGCTCCTGTCGCGGTTCTTTGAGACATACGCGGCCGACGAGAACTGCGCGGCCAAGGGCATCTCCACCTTGGCCGAGGAGGCCTGTATCGCCCATGATTGGCCCGGAAATGCACGTGAGCTGCGAAACCGCGTCGAGCGGGCCGCAGCGCTTGCGCTAGGAGATTGGCTGATGCCGGCCGATCTGTTTCCGGAACTTCGGGACAGGGTGATCGACGGTGTTGCCGAGATCCTTCCGCTCGCGGCGGTCAGGAACGCGGCGGAGCGCAGGCAGATCGAGCGAGCGCTCAAGGAAACAGGCGGCCAGATCGGCGAGGCTGCGCGGCGTCTCGATATTTCCCGGACGACGCTTTGGGAAAAAATGCGCCGGCTCGGCGTTACCGCGGATGTTTGACAGACGTTCGGATTCCCGAACCTTCGCACATGCAATACGTCGGGAAATTCGAACGCCGGAATACTGCGGTTTGAAGTAAGTTACTCTGGACTCAATTCAATTTTATGATGACTCGGGCGGCACGCCTCTTGCGGTTGACGTTCGGAACTAAACCGTAGCCACAAGGGGAAACGCATGAGGAAGTGCGATCTGTCGATCGATATCGGTCGCCGTCGGTTTCTGTCGGGCGCCGGTCTCGCCGCAGCCGGCGCAGCCGCAACCGCGGCCTTGCCCGCCACGCAGGCCAAGGCAGCCCCGTCCCCGGCACGCGTCGACTATCCGTCCGCGAAGCTCGGCAACGTCAAGGACCTGAAGGTCAACGATCCGAAGCTTGTTTCCTACCCCGATGCCAATGCGCCAGGCACTCTCATCAAGCTCGGCACGAAGGTTCCCGGAGGTGTCGGTCCGGACGGCGATATTGTCGGCTTCACCACCATTTGCCCGCACAAGGGCTTTCCGCTCAGCTTCAACGCCAAGGACAAGACGCTCAACTGCCCAGGGCACTATTCGCGGTTTGACTGCGAGGCCGGTGGACAGCAGGTCTGGGGGCAAGCCACCCAAAACCTTCCCCAGTATGT
Source organism: Hyphomicrobiales bacterium (assembly GCA_044445965.1). GTDB lineage: Bacteria > Pseudomonadota > Alphaproteobacteria > Rhizobiales > Beijerinckiaceae > GAS188. Next base: position 9,059 of record JBIOEJ010000065.1, on the reverse strand, counting down.
GCTGCGGGTCGACGCCAACGGCGACATTTACGCGGAGGGGCTCGACGAGCTCCTCTACGGCCGCTTGTCAAACGTGCTCTGAGGGAGGATTGAACGATGGCTTTCAAGCGCCAAGTCGACCGTCTGCCGATCATTCCCGCGGATGCGACGCTACACAATGTCACCTGCCATTTCTGCATCGTGGGCTGCGGCTACAAGGCCTATAGCTGGGACGCCAACAAGCAAGGATCGACCGATCCCTCTGGCAACATCTTCAAGACCGATCTGTCGAAGCAACAGGGCGCCGAGACCGTCGCCTGGTACTCGCCATCCATGTACAACATCGTCAAGCAGAACGGCAAAGACGTTCACCTGGTCATCAAGCCCGATAAGGACTGTGTCGTGAACTCGGGCCTCGGCTCCATTCGCGGCGCCCGCATGGCGGAAGAATCCTATTCGGAGGCGCGCTCGACGCAACAGCAGCGCCTCACGACCCCGATGGTCTGGCGCTACGGCCAGATGCAGCCGACCAGTTGGGACGACGCGCTCGATCTCGTGGCGCGCGTCACCGCCTCGGTGGTCGCCGATCAAGGCGAGGATGGCCTGTTCGTATCCGCCTTTGATCATGGCGGCGCCGGTGGTGGCTACGAGAACACTTGGGGCACCGGCAAGCTTTATTTCGGCGCCATGAAGATAAAGAATATCCGCATCCACAATCGCCCTGCTTACAACTCCGAGGTCCATGCGACGCGCGATATGGGCGTCGGAGAGCTCAACAATTGCTATGAGGATGCAGAACTCGCGGACACGATCGTGGCCGTGGGAACGAACGCACTCGAGACGCAGACCAATTATTTCCTGAACCATTGGGTGCCGAATCTGCGCGGCACCTCGATCGACAAGAAGAAGACGGAACGGCCGAACGAGGCGCATGAACAAGCGCGCATCGTGATCGTCGATCCCCGCCGCACCGTAACGGTGAACGCCTGCGAGGTGGAGGCGGGCAAGGACCGGGTGATGCACCTCGCCATCAATTCCGGAACCGATCTCTCCTTGTTCAATGCCTGGTTGACCTACATCGCCGACAAAGGCTGGACCGACAAGGCTTTCATCGCCGCGTCGACGAAGGACCTCGACAAGGCGCTGGCCGCCAACAAGACGAGCCTCGAGGATGCGGCGAAGATCACCGGTCTGACAGTCGATCAGATTCGCCAATCGGCGGAATGGATCGCCCAGCCGAAGGCGGGCGGCGCGGCACGCCGCACCATGTTCGCCTATGAGAAGGGTCTCATCTGGGGCAACGACAACTACCGCACCAATGGCGCACTGGTGAACGTCGCTCTCGCGACCGGCAATATCGGCCGACCTGGCGGGGGCTGCGTGCGCATGGGAGGACATCAGGAAGGCTATTCGCGTCCTTCGGACGCCCATGTCGGGCGCCCCGCCGCCTATGTCGACAAGCTCTTGATCGAGGGCAAGGGCGGCGTCCACCACATCTGGGCTTGCGATCACTATAAGACCACGCTGAACGCGCTGAACTTCAAGCAAGTCTACAAGAAACGCACCGACCTCGTGAAGGACGCCATGTCGGGCGTGCCCTATGGCGATCGCAAGGCGGTGGTCGATGCGATCGTCGGCGCGATCAAGAAGGGCGGCCTGTTCTCGGTCGACGTCGATATCGTTCCGACGAAGATCGGCCAAGCCTCCCATGTGTGGTTGCCTGCGGCGACCTCGGGCGAGATGAATCTCACCTCCATGAATGGCGAGCGGCGCATGCGCCTGACCGAGCGGTTCATGGATCCGCCGGGCGACGCGATGCCGGACTGCCTCATTGCGGCTCGCATCGCCAACAACATGGAACGGGTCTTCCGCGAAATGGGCAAGGGCGACATCGCCGACAAGTTCAAGGGCTTCGATTGGAAGACCGAGGAAGACGCCTTCATGGATGGCTATCACGGCCACGAGAAGGGTGGCGAGTTCGTGACCTATGATCGATTGCGCGCCATGGGCACCAACGGCTTCCAGGAGCCCGCGGTGGGATATGAGCCCGGTGCGCCGGGTCAGGGCAGCCGTGGGACTCTACCCGCCCCAGCGCCGGGGGGTAGCATCATCGGCACGAAACGCCTCTATGCCGACGGCAAGTTCTCCACCAAGGACGGCAAGGCCACCTTCATGGAGGCGCAATGGAGGGGTTTCCAGGCCGCCGGCAAGGAAGAGGAGAGCAAGAAATTCGCCTTCCTCATCAACAACGGGCGGGCGAACCAGATCTGGCAGAGCGCCTATCTCGACCAACAGAACGACTTCGTCATGGATCGCTGGCCTTACCCCTTCATACAGATGAACCCGCAGGACATGGCGGAGCTCGGGTTGAAACCCGGCGATCTCGTCGAGGTTTACAACGACAACGGCTCGACGCAGGCCATGGCCTATCCGACGCCGACCGCGAAGCGAAAGCAGAGCTTCATGCTCTTCGCCTTCCCGACGGGAGTGCAGGGCAACGTCGTCTCGGCAGGCGTCAATGAGTTCGTGATCCCGAACTACAAGCAGACATGGGGCAATATCCGCAAGATCGCGGACGCACCTGCCGGCGTCAAAGCGCTGACCTTCAAATCGGAGGAATACGCGGTTTAGCGGCACGCCGATGCGCTTGCGGGCGGTTCGCTGCAACCGCCCGGTTGGCCGCGAGGGGCGGCGTCCATTCTCGAGAGCTGCCTGTAAATCGAAAGTTCGGCGATGATCGAGGACGGATCAGTGCTTGCGATGCCGCTGACCGATCCGTTCGGTCGTAGGATCACTTATCTGCGCGTATCGGTGACCGATCGCTGCGATCTGCGCTGCGTCTATTGCATGTCGGAGGATATGCATTTCCTGCCAAGGCGAGACCTCTTGACGCTCGAAGAGCTCGATCGGGTCATCTCGGCCTTTGTCCGGCAGGGTGTGCGCAAGCTTCGCATCACTGGCGGCGAGCCGCTCGTTCGCCGCAACGTCATGAGCCTGTTTCGGAGCCTTTCTCGCCACCTCGTCTCGGGCTCGCTCGAAGAGTTGACCTTGACGACGAACGGTTCGCAACTGGCCCGCTTCGCATCGGAGCTCGTCGACTGCGGTGTCAGGCGCGTCAATGTCTCGCTCGATTCGCTCGACCCTGCGCGCTTCCGGCAGATCACGCGCTGGGGCGATCTGCATCAAGTCATGGCCGGCATCGATGCGGCGCGGCGTGCGGGCCTCTCGGTCAAGATCAATACCGTAGCCCTGAAGGGCGCCAATGACGACGAGATCGAGACCTTGATCGAATGGGCACATGGCCGCGGAATGGATCTGACGCTGATCGAGGTGATGCCGCTTGGCGATATCGAACCGGCGCGCATCGATCAGTTTCTGCCGCTCTCCCTTTTGCGCAAGCGACTGATGGCGCGGTTCACCCTGGATGACATTCCCTTCCGCACGGGCGGACCGGCCCGCTATGTCCGCGTGCGAGAAACCGGCGGCAGATTGGGGTTCATCACGCCCTTGACCCACAATTTCTGTGAAAGCTGCAACCGGGTGCGCCTGACTTGCACCGGGACGCTTTATATGTGTCTCGGACAAGAGGACGCCGCCGATTTGCGCACCCCGCTTCGATCGGCTGAAGACGACGCGCTCGAAAGCGCAATCGAGGCGGCCATACGACGCAAGCCCAAAGGGCATGACTTCATCATCGAACGGCGTCGCGACGCCCCGTCGGTGAGCCGGCATATGAGCGTGACCGGCGGCTGAATAGCGCTCCACCACCGACAATATTGGATCGGTGGAGGTGACCTCGATCCCCGCCACGATGGTCGAGCCGCTGGTCATGCAGTCTTCGGTCTCCCGGCGCGCCTAGTCGAATATCGGACACCGAGCCCGCGTCGCCGCTCCACAGACGCAAGGTCACGATAATGTCATTCTCGAGTTCGATATGTCGATACTAGTCGACACGTATGCCCACCTGCCCGCCCGCGACTGGAGCACGCCAATGGCCGATAATCCCTATAACGTCCTATTTCTGTGCACCGGCAATTCGGCGCGTTCGATCATGGCGGAATGTATTGTCGACAGGCTCGGTCAGGGTCGCTTCAAGGGCTTCAGCGCCGGCTCCCATCCGAAAGGAGAGGTGCATCCCTTCGCGCGCCAGCTTCTCGAGAAGCTCAATTTCTCGACCGGCGCTCTTCGCTCGAAGGACTGGAACGAGTTCGCCGGCCCCAAGGCTCCGAAAATGGATTTCGTGTTCACAGTCTGCGACAACGCCGCCAAGGAAGAGTGCCCCTATTGGCCTGGCCAGCCGATGACCGCGCATTGGGGACTGCCAGATCCCGCCGCCGCGCAAGGCACCGAGGCGGAGCGGCGCCTCGCCTTCGCGGACGCCTTCCGCATGCTGAACAACCGAATCTCGATCTTCGTCGCCCTGCCGATGAAGAGCCTCGACAAGCTCTCCCTGCAAAGGCGCCTCGACGCGATCGGTCAGGCCTTGCCGGCGCGGGAAAAAGCGTGAGGATGAGGCCCGTGGCACCGCGCGATTCCACCCGGCTCGAGGCGGAGGATGCCGTCGAGATTCTGGGCGCGCTCTCTCAGCTCTCGCGGCTCGAGACATTTCGGCTGTTGATTCGCTATCTTCCCTATGGCCTGGCGGCCGGCGATATCGCGCGGCTGCTCGCGATCCCGCACAATACCCTGTCGACGCATTTATCGGTGCTCCAGCAAGCCGGCCTCGTCCTGTCGCGACGCGAGGGCCGCTCGATCATCTATGCGGCCGACCAGGTTCGCGCGGCGCTGCTGGTCGGCTTCCTTCTCGAGGATTGTTGCGGCGTAGCGGGAAAAAGCTGCGGCCTCACGCTCTTCCGCCGAGACGCAAAGCTCTATCCCGTCAAGCGCGAGGCCTGCGTGTCGAAGAAGACCTACAACACCCTCATCCTCTGCACCGGCAACTCGGCGCGGTCGATCCTCGCCGAAGCCATCCTCGGCAAGGAGGGAGCGGGGCGAATCCGGGCGTTTTCCGCGGGAATTCGGCCGAAGAAGAAGCCCCATCCGCAGGCGCTCGCGCTGCTGGAGGACCTCGGCTATGACACCGCAGCGTTTCGCTCGAAGAGCTGGGAGGAGTTTGCCGCGCCGGGCGCACCGAGGATGGACTTCATCTTGACGGTCTGCGACGGCGCAGCCGGAGAACCATGTCCCCATTGGCCAGGGCACCCGCTTGTGGCGCATTGGGGTATCCCCGATCCCGCGGCCGCAAACGGAACCGAGGCCGAGATGCGCGCGGCGTTCGTGGATGCCTACCGCCAGCTCGCATCCCGCATCTCGGCATTCGTCAATCTCGACATCGAGACGCTGGATCTTGCGGCATTGAAGCAGCGGCTCGCCGAGATCGGGCGCATGGATGGCGCGACCGGTATGGCGCTGCAGGCGGCGTGACGATGAGCCCGATGGCCGGCCGGCATCTCCGCCGACCTTGATCTTTGGAAACAATGGCCATGCATAACGATCTTCCGCGCCGGCTCGCCGCCGAGGGCATCGGCACGGCGATGCTGGTCACGGCGGTCGTCGGCTCCGGCATCATGGCGCAGAAGCTCGCCGGCGGGAACGTCGCGATCGCGCTCCTCGCAAACACGCTTGCGACGGGAGCCGTCCTGGTGGTGCTCATCGCCATGCTCGCGCCGATCTCGGGCGCTCACTTCAATCCCGCGGTCAGCCTCGTCATGACGATCCGGCGCGAGCTTGCCTGGAGTGCGCTGCCATTGTTCGTGATCGCGCAAGTGGCGGGCGGATATGTCGGCTCCTTGATCGCCCATGGGATGTTCGACCTTCCCTTGCTGCAGGCCTCGCAGCATGCGCGGACCGGGCTTGACCAATGGTTCGCCGAATTCGTCGCGACATCCGGGCTCCTGCTCACGATCATCGGCACGGCCCGCTTCAAGCCGGACTTCGTCGCGGTCGCGGTCGGCCTCTACATCACATCCGCCTATTGGTTCACGGCCTCGACATCCTTCGCCAATCCGGCGGTCACCATTGCGCGCGGGTTCACGGACACCTTTTCCGGGATCGCGCCTGCAAACGTGCCGGCCTTCATCGTCGCGCAACTGATCGGCGCCGTGGTGGGCGGGGGCTTCGCAGGCTGGCTTTTCGGTCGTCCGGTGTGCGCGGTCGCACCTCGGACTGGGCCCACCGAGGCCGAACAGGGTTCCGTCCGCCTATCGCAAAACACCGGTTGAGCGACGCGCGGCCGCTTACGGGCCCCGCCCTCGAGGCGCGGGCAGCGGAGCCGACGAGCCCCTCAGCCGAAGCGGCCGGTGATGTATTCCTCGGTCTGCTTCTGCTTCGGGGAGGTGAAGATCATCTGCGTATCGCCGAACTCGATCAGCTCGCCGAGATACATGAAGGCGGTGTATTGCGACACGCGCGCCGCCTGCTGCATGTTGTGGGTGACGATCGCGATCGTGTATTTGGCCGCCAGCTCGTCGATCAGCTCCTCGATCTTCGAGGTCGAGATCGGGTCGAGCGCCGAGCAAGGCTCGTCGAACAAGATCACCTCGGGCTTGACCGCGACGGTGCGGGCGATGCACAGCCTCTGTTGCTGCCCGCCCGACAAGCTCAGACCGCTCGCCTGCAGCTTGTCCTTGACCTCGTTCCAGAGCGCCGCACCGCGCAAGGCTTGCTCGACGCGTCCGTCCATCTCGGAGCGCGGCAGGGCTTCGTAGAGGCGCACGCCGAAGGCGATGTTCTCGTAGATGGTCATCGGGAACGGCGTCGGCTTTTGAAACACCATGCCGATCTTGGCGCGCAACAGGTTCCTGTCCTGCTTCGGGTCGAGGATGTCTTCGCCGTCGAGCAGCACGCTGCCTTCGGCTCGCTGGTTCGGGTAAAGCTCGTAGATGCGGTTCAAGACGCGCAAGAGCGTCGACTTGCCGCAACCCGATGGGCCGATGAAGGCCGTGACCTCGTGCTCCCTGAGCGAGAGCGTGATGTCCTTCAAGGCCTTGTTCTGCCCGTAGAAGAAGTTCAGCTTGTCGATCTTGATCTTGTCGCGGGGCGAGGCCGCGGGCGCTTGAAGAACGACGCCGCTCGTCGCGGTGCCGGCCGCCGCGGGCGCGGAACTGATGGAAGAACTCAACGAAGCGCTCATGGGCTATTCCCCTTCGACACCAGCGCGCGCGCCGCGATACTCAACAGCAGGACCGCGGCCGTGATGATCAAGGCACCCGTCCAGGCAAGCGCTTGCCATTCCTTGTAGGGTGAGAGCGCAAACTGGAAGATCGTAGCAGGCAAGCTCGCCATCTCCGAATTGACGTCAAGGCTCCAGAACTGATTGTTGAGTGCGGTGAACAAGAGCGGAGCGGTCTCGCCGCTGACGCGGGCGATGGCCAGCAGGATGCCGGTCACGATCCCGGCCTGCGCGGCCCTGTAGCTCACCGAACGGATGATCACCGAGCGCGGGGCACCGATCGAGGTTGCGGCCTCGCGCAGCTGGTTGGGCACGAGCAGCAACATGTCTTCGGTCGTGCGCACCACCACCGGCACGACGATGATGGCGAGAGCGACCGCACCGGCGATGCCCGAGAAATGCCCCATCGGGCGCACCATCAGCTCGTAGACGAAGAGGCCGACGACAATCGAGGGGGCGCTGAGCAGGATGTCGTTGATGAACCTCACGACTTGGGTCACCCGCTCATAGCGGCCATATTCCGCCATGTAGGTGCCCGCGAGTATGCCGATCGGCGTGCCGATCACGACGCCGATAAAGGTCATGATCAGACTGCCCATGATGGCGTTCAGGAGGCCGCCGTCGGAACCCGGCGGGGGGGTCATCTCAGTGAAAACCCGAAGGCCGAGGCCCGCGACGCCCTCATAGAGCAGCGCTGCCAGGATGAAGCACAGGGCGCCAAGGCCGAGAACGGCAGCAACCCAACACAAGCCTTTGTAAGTTGCGTCCGCGGCCTCGCGAGGCAGTAGGGCCAGCATCGTCAATCCCTCTCCACCATCAATGGCCTCCCCCGCCGACTCGAAGGTTGATGCGCATCAACATGAGCCGCGCGCAGGCGAGCACGATCAACGTAATCACGAACAAGATGAGCGCGAGGCCAACCAAGGCGGAGGTGTAGAGATCGCTCACCGCTTCGGTGAACTCGTTCGCGATGCTGGCCGATATCGTGGTGCCCGGCGCCAGCACCGAAGCAACCACCTTGTGCGAATTGCCGATGACGAAGGTCACGGCCATGGTCTCGCCGAGCGCGCGGCCGAGCGCCAGCATTGTCCCGCCGAGCACGCCGACCCTGGCGTAGGGAAGCACCACCTTGCTGACGACCTCGCGTGTCGTGCAGCCGATGCCATAGGCGGCTTCCTTGAGCACGGGCGGCACCGTCTCGAAGACGTCGCGCGAGATGGCGGCGATGAAGGGCAGGATCATGATGGCGAGGATGATGCCCGCCGTCAGCATGCCGATGCCGTAAGCTGGCCCCTCGAAGAGCGCAGAAAGGATCGGAATCGGACCGAAGAGCGGGATGAGGTAATTCTGCTCGAAGCTCTGCAGGACCGGTGCGAGGAAGAACAGTCCCCACATGCCATAAATGATGCTCGGCACGCCCGCGAGGAGCTCGATGGCAGTTCCAACTGAGCGGCGCAGCGCGATCGGACACATCTCGGTGAGGAAAATTCCGATGCCAAGCCCGATCGGGGTCGCGATCAGCATCGCGATCACCGAGGTGACGATCGTTCCGTAGACCGGAGCGAGGGCTCCGAACTTCTCCGTAACTGGATTCCACGATTCGGAGGTGAAGAAGCCGAAGCCGAAGGTCGACAGGGCCAGCCATGAACCTGCTATCAGGGTGAGAATGATCCCGCCGAGCAGGATCAACACCAGATAGGCCGCGACACGGGTTATGGCCCGGAACAGCGCGTCGCTTGTCGCGAAGCGCTTGAGGGCCATGTCGCGACTTGCGTCAGCAGCCAAGCTCATCGGGATATCGGCCATATGTCCCCGAAATCACCACAAATGCCGGCCGCTCGCCGTCGGGAGGAAACTCGCGGGGCCGGATGCGCTTTGTCGCATCCGGCCACGCCTTTCAGCAAGGTCT
>JBIOEJ010000064.1:0-32497 GCA_044445965.1 Hyphomicrobiales bacterium | reverse complement strand
TTGAGGCGATCGAGGACCCGCGCCGCATCCGCGTACATGCGCGGCCGGTCGACGAAGAGGCGCAGGCGCAGCGGCCAGCGGCCGAGGAAGATGTTCTGCCCGACATCCATGTTCCCGCACAGCGCGAAGTCCTGGTAGATCATCTCGATGCCGCGCTCGCGGCTGTCGCGCGGGCTCGCGAAATTCGTCGGTGTGCCGCCGACCAGGACCTCGCCCGCATCGCGTTGATAGGCGCCTGTCAGCACCTTCATCAGCGTCGATTTGCCGGCCGAGTTGTCGCCGACGAGGCCGAGGATCTCACCTGCGCCGAGCCGGAAATTCACCCCCGAAAGGGCGCGCACCGGACCGAAGGCCTTGTCGATATTCCGCATCTCGATGAGGGACGTCTGGGGGGCGGCGGTCATGCGGGTTTTTCCTTCCGGCGCGCGCGCCAGGCGGCCATCCATTGCGATAGGATATGCTCCTGCCGCAGCCAGATATCGGCGATGACGGCGGCGATCAAAATCAGCCCGATGAAGACGTTCATCCAGTGCTGCGGCAACACGTAGGAGCCACCGCCCGGCAACAGGATCTGCAGCGACAGCAGCGAGCGGATCAAAGTGATGGCGGCCGCGCCTGCGAGCGAGCCGATGATCGTGCCGTGGCCGCCGAAGATCGAGCCGCCGCCGACGATCACCGAGGCGATGGCGTCGAGCTCACGCAGCTGGCCTGCGGAAGGGTTGAAGGAGCGCAGATAGGCGGCGTAGATCACCCCGGCGCAAGCGGCGCAGAGCGACGAGGCGACGAGCGACAGGAAGCGCACCCGGCGCGTGTCGATGCCGGCATAGCGCGCCGCGCGCTCGTTGCCGCCCGTCGCATAGGCCATCTGGCCCCAATGGGTGCGCCCGAGCACGATGCCGGCGATGACCGCAAGGAGCAGGAGGAACAGCGTCTGCACGCTCACGGCGCTCGTGAAGGCGAGCCACCAGCCGCTCGCCGGCGCGGCGCCGAGCGCCGTCAGCACCTCGGCAAGGTTGCGCCCGAGCAGGGTGAAGCCGTCGGGGAAGCCCGAAAGCTGCCGCCCAGCGACGATCCAGGCCGCGAGGCCGCGCGCGATATAGAAGGTGCCCAGCGTCGCGATGAACGAGGGCAGGCCGAAGCGGATGGCGAGCAGGCCGTTCAAGAGGCCGCAGGCAAGGCCGGCGGCGAGCGCCAGCGACACCGCGACGACGGGCGCCAGCTCGAGTTCCTTCAGGGAGAAGGCGGCAACCGCGGCCGAGAGCGCCAGCACCGAGCCGACCGAGAGGTCGATATCCCCCGCCGCGATCACAAAGGTGAGGCCGACGCAGAGGATGCCGATCTCGGTGAAGGCGGTGAGCATGGCGAAGGAATTATCGAGACCACCCCAGAAATCCGGCCTGAGCCCGAGGCCGATGAGCCAGAGCGCCACTGTGAGGAAGATGGCGGCCGCATCGCGCCGGGCAAGGAAAGCCCCGATCGGCCCCTTGGCGGCGAGCGCCCGATCGAGCGCGGCGGTGCCTTTGGTCTGCACGCCGGCGATGGCGACATCGCCGCGCGGCGCGAGATTAGGCAAGGCGCGGCCGGCGAGTCGAGCGCGCAGCCGGGCCGGACCTCCGCCCGCCGCCCAAGGCTGGATCAGCACGGCGCCGAGAAGCAGGAGGCCGAGGAAGGCCGGCACGGCTCCCGGCGGCAATTGCGCCATGGCGCCGACCTCCATCTTCACTCCGCCGACATCGATCATGCGGGTGATGGGCACACCCTCGCGCAGCACCTTGTCGATCAGCACGGTGAGCGCAGCGCCGAGGCAGGCGCCGAGCACGCGGCCGCGACCGCCGGCGATCGAGGCGCCCCCGACGATCACGGCGGCGATGACGATCAGCTCGGCGCCCTGGCCGTTCTGGGAGGTGATCCCCTTGTCCTGCGCCACGTTCATCAGGCCGGCAAGCGTCGCCGTGAGCGCCGAGATCACATAGGAGCGGATGCGCACCCGCCTGGTCGCGACGCCGGCGTAGCGCGCCGCCTGCTCGTTGCCCCCGACCGAGGCGGTCTCGTAGCCGGCCCTCGTCTTGGCGAGCGCCACGGCGCCGAGCACGGCCACGAGAATGAAGATGAGGATCTGGTTGTTGAAGCCGAGCGCGTTCGTCTCGCCCAGGCGGAAGAACCAGGGATCGGCCTCGGCCTTCTGACCGAAGGCGATGGTCTTGCCGCCCGAAAGGCCGAGCACCAGGCCGCGCCCGATGAACAGGGTCGACAAGGTGGCGATGAAGGCCGGCACCCGCAAATAGGTCACGAGCGCCCCGTTGAGGAGGCCGGTCGCGAGCCCCGCCAAGACGCAGACCGCGAGCGCGACACCGATGCCGGCATCCGCGTGGGAGGGCGCGTAGGCGACCGAGAACAGGGTCGAGATGAGGCCAAGCGTCGAGCCGACCGAGAGGTCGAGCTCGCGATTGACGATGACGAAGCTCATGCCGACCGCCATCACCCCGTAGCGAGCGGTGTCGCGCAGCACCGCTGAGAGCGCGTCGGTGGTGCCGAAGAAGGCCGGGTTGATCAAGGCGCCGCCGAGATAGAGCAGGGCCATCAGCACCAGGATGCCGATCTCCCAGCCGCCCCAGAGCTCGGCGGGGGGCTTCAGTGCCGCCGCGGCGCGGCTTTGATCAAGATCGGCCGTCGCTGTCATGGGCTTCCTATCACTAACCGGCTAATCATTATAATATTCCGGCTATCTAATTGCCAAAACTAGCGCTCGGGCGAATATGCCTTGCGCGCGGCCCGCCTGTGGCGTCCGCAAGTTGGCACGGGGAGCAAGATCATGAATCGCCATTCCTTGGCCCGAAATGCGGTTCCATGACGGCGAGCGCCGCAAGCGCGAGGCCGAGGAACCGTTGGCGCGCCTCGGGCAGATCGATGCCGCGCGGCTCATGCACATGCCGCGACAGGAAGAAGCCGATCAGGCGAAAACCGGCCTCGATGTCCGTCGTGCCGGGCAGCTTGCGCCCTTGGCCCTCGACGAGGAAGGCCGGCAGCGGAAACAACCTGTCCTCATACGGTTTGCCGGCAGCGGCCGAAACGGCCCGACCGCTTTTCGGGGAGACGAAGGCGAGGTTTTCGCGCGTGCCGGTCGCGGCGCATTCGGAGAGGTCGAGCCCGAAGCCCAGCTCGGCAAGGAGCGCGAGCTCAAAGCGCAGGATGAGGGGTGCGGCGATCGCGGGCTCCGCGAGATGCTCGCCGAGCACGCAGAGCGCCTCATAGAGGGAGGGGTGCGGCTCACGCTCGGCCAGCAGGCGCAGATGCGCGGCAAGCGTCGCGAAAGCGTAGAGCGCGGCCGGCGATCCGAGCATGGCGGCCGAGCGCAGCTCGCGCGCTTCCACGACGAAGCTCCCGAGATGGGCCTCGAGCCTTGCCCGCCAAGTCACCTCCGCGAGGTTGCCCGGCTGCAAGCCCGCCGCCTGACGCCGCGAGCGTCCACCGCGCACGATCCCGAGATGGCGCCCGTGCGTGCGCGTCAGCACCTCGAGGATGAGCGATGTCTCGCCATGGGCGCGGCTCCCCAGGATCACCGCTTCATCGGACCATTGCATGGCAGGCGGTGGCTTTCTCCAGCTGTCAAGGTGGCGACTACCACGACCGGCAGAAGCCTTGAACCCCCGTTCGTTCGAACCGACAACGAATGGGCTCGCGCTCGCACCGCTCCCAGCTGTCTCCCATCACCCGGGCCGTTGCGCCGTCGATCTTCGTTCCACGAGGTGGCAGGCAAGCTCAACGCGACGGGCGGGGAGTTCGACGCCACTCAATTCATCGCGCAGCAAGTCGAGCGCGACCGCGCCCATTTCGCGGGTCGGCAGGTGCACGGTGGTGAGCGGGGGGTTCAGGAACGCGGATTGCGGCAGGTCATCCATTCCCACCACCGAAACGTCGCGAGGAACGCTGAACCCGGATTGTTGGATCCCCAACATGGCGCCGATCGCCAGCGCATCGCCCGCGGCCAGGATAGCGGTAAAGTCGAGGCCTCGACTCTCGATCCGCTCCCTCACCGCGGCGGCGGCCAGTTGCGGCGTCCAGTCATCAACCGCCAGCACCAGGTCGTGGGCTGGCGCGATCGCGTGGGCAACGAGGCTGTCGCGCCAGCCTTCGTAGCGGCGCTGGATGGTTCGCCGGCGGCATCGCATCAGGAACAGGATCCGCTCGTGACCGAGGCCCACGAGATGATCGGCGGCTAGCCGCCCCGCCGGGCGATTGTTGGGAGCAACGCTCGACAGCAGCATCGAGGGATCGTCTCCATTGAGCAGCACCACGGGCTTGGGGAAGCGGCGGACCGGCTCGAGCATTTCTTCGTCGTCGAGCGTCAAGAAGATGAGGCCAACCACCGAGTCTTCGGATCGCCCTTCTTCGAGGACCGCGGCTTCGTCGGCGCGCGTCGCCACGGAGCGGGTCGCAATCTCCAGCCCCAGTACCTGCGCTCGCTGCTGGAGGCCCTGCAGCAGGGTCACCGTGAACTGATTGCGAACATAGTCGATCATGGCCGCCTCGGACGCGGCGACAATGACCCGACGGCCGGCGAGCGAGGACGGAATGGCATAGTTGAGCGCCCGAGCCGCGGCCAGAAGACGCGTCCGGACTTCCGGGCGCACCCCCTTCTCACCCGCCACGGCCCTCGAGGCCGTGCTGATCGAAACGCCGCACTGGGCGGCCAAATCCTGCAGCCTCACGCGCTGGCTCGGCCTGGCTCGTTTGTTGTTGTCCTCAGACACGATGTTCCTCGCTGAGCTGCGGCTGAGGCTGCAAGAAATTTTCAGATTGTGCAAATTACACGTCCGTGTTTGTCTTCCTCACAATGGCATCTGCGCGAAAAACGCCGGGTCGATCGGGAGGTTTCTGGATGGACATTGGCCGCGGATCGCCGATCGGGATCGATGGTTTGCGACGTGCCGGGGTTGCAAGGGCGTTCCGCCAGCGGCACGGGGAAGGTCCACGATGACTGAACGGAACCATCTCCGGGCCACGCTGCGGCCGGGCAGCGCGCTCGGCCATTGGCAGATGGGCGATACGCGTGAGGCGCGCTACGACCTGCCCGACCGCCCGATGCAAGGCGAAATGGATCCGTTCTTCTTCCGGACCCGGCACAAGAATTTCATTCCGCACGCCTATCCCTGCCGCACGCAATTTGCTGCCGAGCATCGGGACAAGCGGCCGGAAACCGTCGGCGCATTCGAGGCCAAACGCTGGTGTTTGCCGTTCGGCTCACCTCGACTCGATGTGTCCGGCTTCTGGTTTCGGCCAACCCGAATTGCCAATTGGGCGCGCACCTATCTCGACGCCAAGATGGCAGGCGAGGCGGTACTCTGCCTTGGGACCTGCGGTGGAGCGATCCTTTGGGTGAACGGCGTCGAAGCCGGATGGATGGCCCCCTACCGGCGCAATTTCGAGGAAAAGCGCGAGTTCATGGTGTCGCTCGGCGAAGGCATGAACGAGGTCGTCGTCTTCTTCGACGATCTCGCTGAACGCGACACGCGCTTCTTCATCGAGGTCGATTACCTATCCGGACCGGAAGCTGCACTCGCGGTTCCCGTGCCTTTGGGCGGCGAGAGTGCCGCCGCCTTCGAAGCAGCGCTGGAAGGCGCCCACTTCGATCGCACCGCCTATCTCGGCGAGGAAGTCAACGTGCTCCTGTCGATGGCCTTGCCCTGCGACGTCGGGGTGCAGGTCGACATTCAGGGCGATTTCATCTCGGGCGATCGCGGGCGACTCGAGCTGACGCTGCTAGCCGGTGCGACGCGCGTTTCGCTCGGCTCATCCGACCAGATGCCCGCCGATTTCCGGCTCTTTGCCATCACCCTCTCGGCGCAGGGCTTTGTCGCGACCCGCACGCTCGGCGTCGAGATCTGCCACGTCAACCGCCAGGGCGAGCCGCCTCGGGCTCTGGCCGCCCGGGTCGATGAAGCGCTCGAGGAGGTCGCGACGCATTCTGAGCGCGATATCGTCTGCGCGCTGGCACGGCTTGCGACCCAAAGAGGAGGCGTCGACACCAACGCCATGATCGCCGACCGCCTCGCGGTCATCGAGGACTGCCACGATTGCGCCGACTTCGAGCTCGTGCCGCTCATCTGGGCCCGCTTCCGCTTCGCAGACGCCCTGTCGCTCACCCTCCGTGCGGGCATCGACCGAGCCATGGTCGGCTACCGCTACTGGGTGGACGAGCCGGGCAATGACGTGCAGTGGTATTTCTCCGAGAATCACGCGCTCCTCTTCCACACTGCCGCCTATCTCGCCGGGCACTTCCTGCCGGACGCGACATTCGTGCGCTCGGGCAGGACTGGCACCGAGCAGAGCCGCGCCGGCGCGGCGCGGGTCAGGGCCTGGCTCGACCATTTCGAGCACTGGGAGATGGCCGAGTTCAATTCGGCGCCCTATTTTCCGGTCGATCTGAACGGCCTGGCAACGCTCTTCGCGCTGGCGCCGGACGCCGACATCGCCAAACGCGCCGGCGCCGCCATCATCAGGCTCCTCACGATCGTCGCGCGTGCGGCCCACCACGGGATGATCACCGCAGCCCAGGGACGGTCCTACGAAAATACGCTCAGGGCCGGCAGATCGCTCGAATTGTCGGCAATCGCGCGGCTCGTCTGGGGCCGTGGCTGGTATGGGCGGCGGATGCACGCCCTACCGCAATTGGCCCTCGCCTTACGCGATCATGGCCTCCGCATTCCCGCCGACTTGGCGGGAGTCGCCAGCCATGGGAGTGAAGATGCGCAGGAGTGGTGCTTCGCGCAAGGTCGCGATCGCTTCGCCGCACTCTATCACTACAAGACCGCCACTTGCGCCATGGGAAGCGCGGCCCATTATCGCTGGGGTGAATGGGGCTATCAGGAGACGCTCCTTCACTTGAGGATCGGCACGCGGCCGGAAGCCGCGATCTGGATCAATCACCCGGGCGAGACGATCCAGTTCGGCTTCGGCAGACCTTCCTATTGGGGCGGCTGCGGCACGATCCCTCGGGTTCATCAATATCGCGGCCTCGCTGTTCTCGACTTTGCCATCAGCAAGGAACAATCGGACTTCACCCACGCTTGGTTTCCGGTCGAGATGTTCGACGAGGCCCGGATTGCGGGTTCTTTGGCCATGGCCCGGTCGGGCGAGGGGTATTGCCTCCTCAAGGGGAGCAGCAATTTCACCCTCTTGGAAGAGGGTCCAACCGCCGGCGCCGAGCTCCGTCTCGGGGGGCGCAGGGCTCGATGGATCGTCCGGCTCGGCGGTAGCGATGACGCCGCTGATCTGCAAGCACATGCTGCACGCTACGGTATGCTTCGCGCCGAGGATGGGCCCAACGGGACGATCCTGCTCGAGGACCCCGAATACGGTAGCGTGCAGTTCCATGCGGACGGGACGATCGACGCGGAGAACCGGCGGCTGAAGCCGGCCGAATGGACGATCGACGGCACGGTCGAGCATCTGCCCCTTGGTAGCAGATCAAACGCCGGGTAGCGGCCCCCGAGAGAGCCGTCCGTCTACAGCCTGAACCAGCACCGTGCATCAAGGAGGAGACGATGAAGAAGACCAGTTCGATCCTCGCTGCTTTGGCCTTCGGGCTCATGGGAGCGACCAGTGCGATTGCCGGCGACGTCCGCATCATGTGGTATTCGGATGGCGTCGAGGGACAAGTCCTGCAGGACCTCATCAATCGGTTCATGAAGGAAAACCCCGACGTCCACGTCACCATCGACAATGTGGCCTACCAGACCATCCAGGATCAGTTGCCCGTGCAACTGGCGGCCGGCAATGGACCGGACCTCGCCCGCGTAACCAATCTCAAGGGGCAGTCGCAATACTGGCTGGATCTGACGCCCTACGTGAAGGACCCGGAGTTCTGGCGCAAGAGCTATGGCGACCAAGCCGACTGGATGCGCCCCGACGGCTCCAATGCCATCAATGGCTTCATGACCCAGATCACCCTCACGGGCGGGTTCGCCAACAAGACGCTCTTTGACCAGGCCGGTATCACGATTCCAGGACCGATGGCCACCTGGGATGATTGGGTCGCGGCGGCCAAGAAGGTGGCTCAGAGCCAGCAAGTGCCTTATGCCATTGCCGTCGATCGCTCCGGCCACCGCATCACCGGCCCCGACATCTCCTATGGCGCCAACTACATCGGCAAGGACGGGTTGCCGGCCCCTATCGACCAGGGCTCCAAGGACTTCATCTCCAAGTTCGTCGGCTGGAACAATGACGGCACCGCCGAAAAGGACGTGTGGGTCTCGGCGGCCGGCACCACTTACCGCGGCGCGGCTGGCGACTTCATCAACGGACAGCTGGTCTACTACTATTCCGGATCATGGCAGATTCCTAGTTTCGCGACCAAGATCGGAAACAATTTCGATTGGGTGGCGACCGGCAGTCCGTGCGGCCCCGCCGCCTGCACCGGCATGCCCGGCGGCGCGGGCCTGGTTGCCATCAAGTCGACCAAGAACCCAAAGGATGTCGGCCGCATAATAGACTATCTGGCGAGCACCCCCATCGCCAAGGAGTTCGCCGAGCGCACCCTGTTCCTGCCCGCCAACAGGGACGTCGTCGCCCAGGGCCTCGACTTCAAGACCGACGACCCGCAGGTGAAGGCCGCGCTTAACGCCTTCGTCAAGGCCTCGTCAACGACCGCGCCGGAGGCGCTCAAACTTGCAGGCTGGAAGTGGTCGGACGCCTATTTCAGCGTTCTGGTCAGCCGCGTCAGCCAGGCGATCGCGGGCGAAATGACGCTGGATCAAGCCTATCGGCGCATCGACGAGGATATGGCCCAGAAGGTCAGGGACGCCGGCCAGTAAGCCGGCCGGGCGCGGGGATCAGGCCTTGCCGGACGAGAACGCGCGCCACCCTCGCACGATCGGCAACGCCCTCATGGTGCCGGTCGACTTCGTCATGGGTGCAATCGACACGCCGCTTCGCGCGCTTCAGAAGGCCACAGGCGTCAACGGCATGGCGGCCTTCTTCCTGTTGCCGAACATGGCGGTCTTCACCATTTTCGTGCTGCTGCCGCTCATCATCAACTTCATCTATTCGATGACCGGCGGCATTGCGATCTTCCTCGGCGACCGGCCTTTCGTCGGCGGTGCCCAGTATCGGCAGATATTCTCCTGCGCGAGCTACCTCGATCCCAACAGCTGCCGCGAAGACGGCTTCTGGATCGCCGTCCGCAATACGGCAGCGTTCGTCGTCGTGCAGGTGACGCTGATGATCGTGGTGGCGCTGATCACGGCCCTGGTGCTCAATCGCGACCTTAAGGCGCGCAGCTTCTGGCGCGCCGTGTTCTTCTTCCCGGTGCTGCTTTCGCCCGTCGTGACCGGCCTCATCTGGCGCTGGATCCTGCAGCGACAGGGGCTGCTCAACCTGATCCTCTTCGATCTGTTCGGGTCGCAGCCCCATACCTGGCTCACGGATCGCAACTGGTCCTTCGTCGCGGCTATCGGGGTATCGATCTGGGCGCATGTGGGGGTTTTCGCGCTGATCCTGCTCGCGGGGCTGCAGGCCATTTCCAAGGACCTCTACGAAGCAGCCGAAATGGACGGAACGCGGCGGGTGCGCATCTTTTGGCGCATCACTCTGCCGCTGCTCGCGCCCAATCTCCTCGTCGTTTTGGTCCTGGCGCTGATCCGCGCCGTGCAGATCTTTGACGAGGTCTTCGTGCTGACCGGAGGCGGGCCCGGCACCTCGACTATGTACATGATCCAGTACATTTACGAGACCGGCTTTGCCTCGCAGCTGCGCAATCCGGGGCTCGCCGCTGCCGCCTCCATCCTGATGGGTGCCGTTCTCGTGGCATTGACGCTGATCCAGCTCATCGCGTCGCGCAGCCGCGAGAGCAAGGAGGCGCGCTGATGGGAGCGATCGCGCGTTTCCTCTTCCGCCGGCGCGGCGGCAAGGGGTGGCACTGGACCGATATCGTCACCTGGGTGTGGCTGATCGGCGGGCTCGTCGTCATGTTCGGGCCCGCGCTCTGGCTGGTCTTCTCCTCGTTCAAGACGCCGGCCGCGCTCTCCGAATTCCCGCCCTCGCTGCTGCCCTACGTGACCCGGGAGGTGAAGGTCGAAGGCTATGAGAAGCCTTTGCCGCTCTACTCGGTGAAGCTGCCGGACGGCAAGACCGAGACGCTCGCCGAACTGCGCCGCATCGGGATCGTGGCACAGATGATCGATCCGAAGGCTCCCCGGACGCTCATCAAGGTCAACATCAAGGACCGCGAGCCCGTGCGGACCATCTCATTCGCCGCCTCGAACTACACCGAGCCCTTCGTCCATTTCGATTTCCTGCGCTATCTGTGGAACTCGGTGTTCGTGACCACCATGGCGACCCTAATCACGCTCGTGATCAATTCCATGGCTGCCTTTGCGTTGAGCAAGCACAAGTTCCGCGGCCAGAGCTTCATCATGATGATGATTCTCGCGGCCCTGATGGTGCCGCTCGGCGCGATCATGGTGCCGCTCTACTCGATCATCTCGGCCGTGGGCCTGTTCAACAATCTCTGGGGAGTCATCCTGCCGACCGTCGCAACTCCCACCGGCGTATTCCTGTTGCGCCAGTACATGCTGACCATCCCCGATGAACTGATCGACGCCGCCCGCATGGACAAGGCGTCGGAATGGCTGATCTACTGGCGGGTGGTGCTGCCGCTCTCTGCGCCGGCGCTCGCCGTGCTCGGCATCTTCTCGGTCGTCTGGCGCTGGAACGACTTCCTGTGGCCGCTGATCGTGCTCACCAAGAGCTCGGTCTACACCTTGCAGGTCGGGCTCAATGCCTATTCGGGACAGCTTAATACGCAATGGCACTTCATCCTCGCGATGACCGTGGTGACGATGATTCCGGTCGTTCTGGTCTTCGTGTTCCTGCAGCGCTTCATCACCACCGGCATTGCCAGCGCCGGCCTCAAATAGGAGAACCGATGAGCCGCATCACGCTCAGCAACGTCGAAAAGGCCTTCGGCAAGGTCCAGGTGCTGAAGGACATCAATCTCGACATTGCGGACGGCGAGCTCATCGTCTTCGTTGGCCCGTCCGGATGCGGCAAGTCCACTCTGCTGCGCCTGATTGCCGGGCTCGATCAGCCGACCTCGGGGGAAATCGCGATCGACAGCAAGGTGGTCAACAAGGTGGCGGCGGCCGATCGGGGCCTTGCCATGGTGTTCCAGTCCTACGCACTCTACCCGCATATGAGCGTCAGGCAGAACCTCGCCTTTGGGCTCGAGAACTCCAGGATGCCGAAGACCGAGATCTCCGCACGCATCGCCGAGGCGGCGCGCATGCTCGACATCGAGCCTTACCTCGACCGCCGGCCCGGACAGCTCTCGGGTGGACAACGCCAGCGCGTCGCCATCGGCCGGGCAATCGTCAGGCAGCCCGTCGCCTTCCTGCTCGACGAGCCGCTGTCGAACCTCGACGCCGAATTGCGCGTTTCGACGCGGGCCGAAATCGCGGCGCTACACGCACGCCTCGAAGCGACTATGATATTCGTCACCCACGACCAAACCGAGGCGATGACGCTCGCCGACCGCATCGTGGTGCTGCGCGCCGGACGGGTTGAACAGGTCGGAACCCCGCTCGATCTCTACAACGCGCCCGCCAATCAGTTCGTGGCCGGCTTCATCGGCTCACCCCGGATGAGCTTCCTCGAGGCGCGCGTGACGGCGGTCACCTGCGGGCAGGCGATAGCCGCGCTCGATGCCGAGCGATCGATCCGCTTCGAGCTGGCCGACGGCAAGGCTGCGGTCGGCGACAAGGTGCAGGTCGGCGTCCGGCCCCAGCAGCTTCTGCTGGGCACCGCCGGAGAAGCCCTGCCCGCGAGGATCACCCTTGTCGAGCAACTGGGCTCGGAGACGGTCGTCCATGCGCGGTCGGCGATCAGAGCATCCTGGCGGTCCTCAACGGCCAGCAGCAGCTTGCGCCCGGCGAGGAGGCGCACTTCGCCGTCGACCGGGCCCCCCTGCACATCTTCAACTCGGAAATGGTACGTATCAATCCGGCCGCCGGCGCGCGCGCAATCGGCGCTGGAGCCGAGTAGTGGACCAAGTGCGCACTATGAGCCCCGCGGGCATTGGTGTCGGACGCCTCTTGCGCGTCCACCCGCCGGAATTCCCTTAGAATTCCACCTCCAATTCCTCGATTTCCTCGCTCTCGCCCTCGGCATCCTTGATCCAACGGGCCATATGGGGATGCGCCAGGATACGCTTGCAATAGGCGTCGCAGACCAAGTCGAGCTGCACGTCGTAGGTGCGCAAACGTGTCGCGACGGGAGCGTACATCGCATCCGCCATCGAGAACGCGCCGAACAGGTACGGCCCGCCATTCGACGCCAGACATTCGCGCCAGATCGCCGCGATGCGCTCGATGTCGCATTTCGCCTTCGACCAGACCTTGAAGTGCGGGAAACGGGCCTTGATGTTCATCGGCAACGCCGAGCGCAGCGACACGAAGCCCGAATGCATCTCGCCGCAGATGGACCGGCAGCGGGCCCGCAAGGCCCGATCGGCGGGAAGAACGCCAGCCTGCGGAGCGACCTCGTTCAGGAACTCGCCGATCGCCAGCGTGTCCCAGACCTCGATCCCGTCATAGGTCAGGCAGGGCACGAGGATCGAGGGCGAGAGCAGGAGGATCTCGGCGCGCGCGTCCTGATCCTCCAGCGGCACCGCGATTTCCGCGAATTCCACTCCCGACATCATAGCCATCAGCCAGCCGCGCAGCGACCATGACGAATAGTTCTTGCTGCTCAGCGTGAGGGTTGCGTGCGGCATGCAGGGCGCGCGCTCCAGGAAACGGCGTGCCGGCTCGAAGCAATCCACATGCCAATGGCATGGAGCTTGCTTGAACCGGAAGGCAATCGACCCGAATTCGGCCTTTCGCGGTCCGACCCAAACGGACGACAAGACTAGGCGCGATGATGTACGGTGCCTATCAGGCGTGGGCCGACCTCGGCGATCCGATCCGCGGCCTCGCGTCGAACGTGGAGCGCATCCTCACGACATGGAGAGCGGGGTTCTTCGCCGATCCCTTCCTGCGGCGCCTGGCCGTCTGCTGCGAGCTCATGACGCTTGCCGGATTTACCCATAAAAGGCCCGAGTTCGACATCGCCTCGATCGAGATCGGCCCAAAAACGGTGTTCGTCGAACAGGATACGGTCAGCGCCAGCGAATTCTGCGCGCTGGTGCGCTTCAGGAAGTCGACGCGCGAGGGCGAGCCGAAGGTGCTGCTGATCGCGCCGATGTCGGGGCATTTCGCGACGCTGCTGCGCGGCACGATCCGCACCTTGTTGCGCGATCACGAGGTGTTCGTCACCGACTGGCGCAATGCCCGCGACATTCCCTTGTCCGCCGGGGCTTTCGGGCTCGACGATTTCGTCGAGCACCTCATTGGTCTCATCAAGGAGCTGGGGCCGCGATCGCATGTCGTCGCGGTCTGCCAGCCCGCGGTCGCCGCGCTCGCCGCAACCGCCGTGATGGCGCAAGACAAGGATCCGGACCAGCCCGCGAGCCTGATCTTGATGGCCGGACCCATCGATGCGCGGATTTCGCCCACGAAGGTCAACGATCTCGCGAACGAGCATCCGATCGAATGGTTTCGCGATCAACTGATCCACGTGGTCCCGTCCTCGCTCGCGGGTTCAGGCCGGCTGGTCTATCCCGGTTTCCTGCAGCTTACGGCATTCATGAGCATGAACATGGAGCGCCACGTGAAGTCCTTCGCCAACCTCGTCAGATACCGGATGGAAGGCGACATCGAGAAAGCCGAGGCGATCAGGACCTTCTACGAGGTGTATTTCGCGATCATGGATCTGAGCGCCGAGTTCTATCTGCAGACGGTCAAGTCGGTGTTCCAGGATTACGACCTGCCGCTCGGAAGGATGCGCTACCAGGGCCGCGCGATCGACCCGCGCGCCATCCGCAACACCTTCCTGCTCACGCTCGAGGGCGAGAAGGACGATATCTGCGCGGCCGGCCAAACGCTCGCCGCGCAAGATCTGTGCGCTGGATTGCGCCCTTACATGAAGTCACACCACATGCAGCCGGGCGTCGGACATTACGGCGTCTTCAACGGCCGCAAATGGGAGAACCAAATCTATCCGCTGCTGCGCCATCACATCCGTTCGAGCTTATGACGAGCGCGAGCGGCGCGCGCAAAAGCCGAAGGCCCGAGCTCATCTCGGAAACTCGAGCCCCATCTCACGGTAGCGTTCAGGGTCGTCCGACCAGTTCTCGCGCACCTTGACGAACAAGAACAGATGCACGCGCCCTTCCGTGATCTCCTCGAGCTCGCGCCGCGCCGCCGCCCCGATCGCCTTGATGGTCTGCCCACCCTTGCCGAGCACGATCTTGCGCTGGCTCTCGCGCTCTACGTAGATCGTCTGCTCGATGCGCACCGCGCCGCCGCGCGCCGCCTGCCAAGAGGTGGTCTCGACGGTCGAGCGATAAGGCAGCTCCTCGTGCAGCCGGTCGTAGAGCTTTTCGCGCGTGATCTCGGCCGCCAGCATGCGCATCGGCATGTCGGAGAGCTGATCCTCCGGATAGTGCCAGGGCCCTTTCGGCATCAGCGACGCGAAGGCCCGCCGAAGCTCCGCCACCCCATCGCCAGTGAGCGCCGAGACCATGAAGGTCGCGTCGAAGGCGAGGCGCTCGTTGAGCTTTGCGGCAAGCGGGATCAGCGCGCCCTTTTCGGGGAGGGCGTCTGTCTTGTTGAGGAGGAGCAGCTTGCGGCGCGGCTGATCGGCGAGGCGATCGAGGATCGCGGAGGTCTCCTCGTCGATCCCCTTGCGGGCATCGACCAGAAGCGCCAGGAGATCGGCGTCACCGGCCGAGCTCCAGGCGCTCGTGACCATGGCCCGGTCGAGGCGACGCTTCGGCGCGAAAATGCCCGGCGTATCGACGAAGATGATCTGCGCCGCGCCTTCGATGGCAATGCCGCGGATCAGCGACCGCGTCGTCTGCGCCTTGCGCGAGACGATCGAGACCTTCTGCCCGACGAGGGCGTTGAGCAGCGTCGATTTCCCGGCATTCGGTGCGCCGATCAGAGCCACGAAGCCGCAGCGCTGCGCATCGGCTGGCGGCGCGACGGTCACGCGGCGCTAGCCTCGAAGATGCCGAGCTCGCGCAGCATGGCCTCGGCCGCCGCCTGTTCGGCGGCGCGTTTCGAGCGGCCAACGGCCTGCGTCCCCCCTCGCCCCTCCATCGAGACGCTGATGCGGAACAGCGGCGAGTGGTCGGGACCCTCGCGCGACAAGATGGCATAGCGCGGCGGCGGCAGCCCGCGGCCTTGCGCCCATTCCTGCAAGGCGGTCTTGGGATCGCTCGGGGGCCGCGCCGAAGCCCGCAGCCGTTCGCCGACGGCGCCGATGACGAGGGCGTTGGCGGCCTCGTAGCCGCCGTCGAGGAACACGGCGCCGATCAACGC
Organism: Hyphomicrobiales bacterium; assembly: GCA_044445965.1. Lineage (GTDB taxonomy): Bacteria > Pseudomonadota > Alphaproteobacteria > Rhizobiales > Beijerinckiaceae > GAS188. The sequence continues at coordinate 17,078 of JBIOEJ010000064.1, read as the reverse complement.
CTCGGCGACATCGCCCAGGATCGCCGGATTCTGGCGACCGCCGCCCTGTGCCTCGCTCGGGCCGAGGCGAATATGATCGGCGAGCGACCAGCTTTCGGCGAGCGCCACGCAGCTCTCGCGGCGCACGAGCTCCGTCAGCCTCTTCGACAGATCGCCCTCGTCGGCCGCGGGGAAATGCTCGTAGAGGAACGCGGCGATCGCGAGGCCGAGTACGCGGTCGCCGAGAAATTCGAGCCGCTGATAGCTCTTGGCCCGCGGGCGCGCCGCGCCGACGGCGCTCACATGGGTCAAGGCCAGCGCCAGAAGCCCCTTGTCGCGGAAGCTGTAGCCGATCAGCGCTTCGAGCGCCTCAGGCTGAGGCCCGCGCTTCATGCGGTGGTCATCTGATTCGCTGGAAGATACGGCTCCAGCGCACCGTCGTCGGCCATTCCCAGATCTTCCAGGCGCTCGCGGAGTCGTCGATCGAGAAGAAGATCACCTCGGCCCTGCCTTCGAAGTTCTCGAATGGCACATAGCCGACCTCGCTCAGCACGCGCGAATCCTGCGAGTTGTCGCGGTTGTCGCCCATCATGAAGAAATGCCCCGGCGGCACGGTGTAGATGGGCGTGTTGCTCCAGTATCCGGTATCGCCGTCCTTCTGGATGATCTCGTGGGAGACGCCGTTCGGCAGGGTCTCCTTGTAGTGGGGGACATCGACCGACCGGCCATAGGCGTCGATGGTGTGATAGGGGGGCAGCGGCTCGCGCTGAGCCATCTGGCCATTGATATAGAGGCGCGCATCGATCATCTGGATGCGGTCGCCGGGCAAGCCGATGACGCGCTTGATGTAGTCCTGCTTGCCGTCCTTCGGCAGCTTGAACACGGCGATGTCGCCCTGCTTCGGCTGGCTCGCCATGATGCGGCCGTCGAAAAGCGGCAGTCCCAGTGGCAGCGAATATTTCGAATAGCCGTAGGAGTATTTGGACACGAACAGATAGTCGCCCACCAACAGCGTCGGCACGAGCGAGCCCGACGGGATGTTGAAGGGTTGGAACAGGAAAGTCCGCACCACGACGGCGATGATCAGCGCCTGGACGACGATCCAGATCAGCTCGAGGACGCCACCCTCACTTTTGCGAGAAGCCGACTTCTCCGTGGTCGCCTGGGTCACCTTGATCTCCATACGGCGAATGAGCGATGGCCCGCGGTCCGCCCGCCGGCAACAGTTACATGGTGCGCCCTACCCCGGCAATCGAGCCGGTTCATGACGAGCGCGGCCGCGGCCAGCATGAACCCTAAGGCGCGCCACATGGATGGCATGCGTCCTTGGCGTTGCTTAGTCGTAATCGTCGGCGGCCGCGGGGGCTTGCGGAGAGGCGACCGGCCGCTCCGGAGGAGGCCTGCGTTCCGGTCCACCATGGCGTGGCGGCCGCTCGACGCGCTCGGCCGGATCGCGTCCGATGACCTTCTGCAGATGGGCGAGGTCGACGAACTCGTCGGCCTGGCGGCGCAGCTCGTCGGCGACCATGGGCGGCTGCGTCGAGGTGGTCGAGACGACCGTCACGCGCACACCGCGGCGCTGCATCGATTCGACGAGCGAGCGAAAGTCGCCATCGCCCGAGAACAGCACCATGTGGTCGATATGCGCGGCGATGTCGAGGGCCGCGATAGCGAGCTCGATGTCCATATTGCCCTTGATCTTGCGTCGCCCCGTCGCATCGACGAATTCCTTGGTGGGCTTGGTGACCACGCGGTAGCCGTTATAGTCCAGCCAATCGACCAGGGGCCTGATCGAGGAATATTCCTGGTCCTCGATCAGCGCCGTGAAGTAGAATGCCCGCAGCAAGGTGCCCTGGCTCTTATATTCGGCCAGCAGCCGCCGATAATCGATATCGAAGCCGAGCGTCTTGGCCGTCGCGTAGAGATTGGCTCCGTCAATGAACAGAGCAAGCTTTTCTGATTTCGACATGTGATTCCATGCATCGGAATTTGGGATGCGGCGTTGCCGCGGACCGCAATATCCACATCGCTGCCTCGGTCCCGAATCCGGAGACGAGACGGGCACGACAACGGGCGGCTAGCTGCCCGAGAGCGCGGATCGATGGTGCGGCGAAACGCCTTTCATCCACGAAAATGTAATTTCTTGCCATTGTTGCCGTGTTTGTGTAGCAACCCCCTACACAAAACATCGCTTGCGCACAACTGTCTCTGCTGAAAGGAGCGGGCCATGGCTCGCGTCACCGTCGAAGATTGCATCGAAAAGGTCGAGAACCGCTTCGACCTCGTCCTGCTCGCCGCGCATCGCGCCCGCCAGATCGCCAGCGGCGCGCCTCTCCTCGTCGATCGGGACCGCGACAAGAACCCGGTGGTGTCGCTGCGCGAGATCGCCGATGGGGAGTTGAAGCCCATCGATCTCAAGGAAGGCCTGATCCACTCGTTGCAGAAATACGTGGAGGTCGACGAGCCCGAGCCCGAGACGGCCCCGCTCATCGGCGTGCAATCGGCCGACGCCACCGACGATGCGAGCGTGCAGTTCGATCGGACGATGACGGAAGAGGACCTGTTGCGCGGCCTCGACGGCATCGTGCCTCCGGCCGAGACGCGCGACGAGGAAGAGTGAGCCGACACCGGAACCGCGCTGCTGGCCCTGTCGGAGAAGTCGGTCCAGCTGTCGATTGCGGCTATCATATCAAATGATATTATGTGACGAAATGTCGAGACCGCTGAGGTTGCGTCCCGCATATCGTCTTGCTCCGAGCTGACGTCCGTGATCCCGGCTCGCCGGTGAGATCAGCGCGCGCCGCGGCCGTCTCGCACGAATGTGTTCGCGGCGATGAATGGGCCGTTGGACCGGGGTTCGCGATTGGCCCAATTTCGCGCTAGGCTCCGCCGATCGCAGAGTGAGTCGGACCGGGGGGAGCGGCGAGGACACATCGATGGCCAAGGATAGGCGCGCAAAACCAGGCCCCTCAGCACAGAGCCAGCTCCTAACCTATGAGGATCGTCCCTGGCTGGCGCTCTACCCGCCGGGAGTTCCCGAACAGATCGACGCTTCGAAGATCGGCACCATCGTCGACCTGTTCCGGGAGAGCGTCGCTGCCTTTGCGGATCGGCCCGCCTATACGAGTTTCGGCACGAGCCTCAACTTTGCCGAGCTCGGGCGCTACGCCAACGCGTTTTCAGCCTGGCTGCGCGCGCAGGGCGTCGAGAGGGGCGATCGCGTGGCGCTGATGATGCCGAACATCCTCGCCTATCCGGTGGCGATGTTCGGGGTGCATCTCGCTGGCGCTGCCGTCGTCAACGTCAATCCGCTCTACACCGCGACCGAGCTCGTCAATCAGATCAATGATTCAGGCGCCCGTCTGATCGTCGTCCTGGAGAACGTCGCGCACACCGTGGCGGCGGCCCTGCCGCGGCTCAAGCTCGACAAGGTGGTGATCGCGACGGTCGGCGATTTGATGGGCTTCAAGGGCACGCTCATCAATCTCGCCAGCCGCTACTTGAAGAAAATCGTCCCACCCTTCGAGATCGCGCATGCCGTGAGCTTCTCGGCCACGCTCGATCTCGGGACGACATTGCCGTGGCCGACCGTGACCGTCACCGGCGACGACATCGCCTTCCTCCAATATACGGGCGGCACGACCGGCGTGTCGAAAGGCGCGGTGCTGCTGCATCGCAACATCGCCGCCAATCTCGAGCAGATCTTCGCCTGGTTCTGGCCGGAGACGGATCACGAGACCTGGCAGGTGATGATCGCGGCCTTGCCGCTCTATCACGTCTACGCGCTCACCTGTAACTGCCTCTATATGATGCGCATCGGCGGCAGCTGCGTGCTGATCGCCAATCCGCGCGACATCAAGGGTTTTGTCGCGACCTTGCGCAAGACGCGGTTCACCATCATCACCGGCGTGAACACGCTCTACAACGCGCTCCTCGGCGCGCCGGACATCGACAAGGTCGATTTCTCGAATCTCGGGACCAGCAACGCCGGCGGCATGGCGGTTCAGGAGGCGGTCGCCAAGAAATGGCAGGCGCTCACCGGCAGCGTCATCTCGGAAGGCTATGGACTGTCCGAGACCTCGCCCGTCGTCACGGCCAACCGGGGTAAGCCCGGGACATTCTCCGGCACCATCGGGGTTCCGGTGCCTTCGACCGAGGTCGTGCTGCGGGCGCCCGAGGACGGCAAGGATGTCCCGGTCGGGCAGCCTGGCGAGCTCTGCGTGCGCGGCCCCCAGGTCATGCAGGGCTATTGGCAGGCGCCGGACGCAACCGCCGCTGCATTCTACCCCGACGGCTTCTTCCGCACCGGGGACGTCGCCGTGATGTTGCCCGATGGGCAGTTCAAGATCGTCGACCGCATCAAGGACATGATCTCGGTGTCCGGGCTGAAGGTCACGCCGAACGAGGTCGAGGCCGTGGTCGCCGGTCATCCCGAGGTCATCGAGGTCGCGGTGATCGGCCTGCCTGATCAGCATTCGGGCGAAGCGGTGACGGCCTATGTCGTCAGCCGATCGCTGAACTTGACCGAGGACGTGGTGCGCGCCTGGTGCCGGGAGCGGCTTGCCGCCTACAAGGTGCCGAGACATGTCGTCTTCCGCGAGACCTTGCCCAAGACCAATGTCGGCAAGGTGTTGCGGAGGGCTCTGCGGGAGGAGGCATTGGCGGCGGCCGGCGCGACGAAACGCGCCGGCTAGAGCCCGTGTTTTTGCTTCATTTTCCGCGGCGAACCGGAGCCCACCCCGGCCTTCGCGCCGTGGCACACTTCGCCGAGAAGATTCTCTGGGCAGCTCACCCCTCCGCGGGCGCCGATGCCAGGCGCCCGACCTCAGACCGGGCCGAGGGCGGGCTCGGCCGCTTGCCGATCTCCCCCTCATATCCCTTCAGCCAGAAGCTGCTCAGGAAGGCGAGCGCGGCCGAGGCGGCGAGGAAGAAGCCGGGAGCGTCGAGACGCCCGGTCGCCCCGATCAGCCAGGTCGACAGCAGGAGCCCGAGACCGCTGAACACCACTGCGCCGACGTTCAGGGCAAAGGCCACGCCACTGAAGCGCACCGCCGTGGGGAAGAGATCGGCGAGGATCGCGGCGAATGTTCCATGCGTGAAGCAAGCCGACAAGCCGATGAGGAAGAAGAGCGGGACGAGCGGCATCGTATGGCCGACGAGCGCCGCATAAGTCGGCAGGGCGCCGAGCGCGATCACGGCACAACCGAAACGCAGCACCAGACGGCGTGGGATCATGTCGCCGATCCAAGTTGCGACGACGAGGCTGACCGCCGTCACTCCCGCCGCCACATTGAGCGCGGTCGCAACCTCGGGCGGCGGGTAACCGAGCGTTCGTGTCAGATAGGCCGGCATATGGCCGAACAGGAGCCCGTTGAAGGCCCCGACCACGCCGAGCGACAGGATGCCGAGCAGGATACGCTGCCGATATCCGGCGAACAGCTCCGCCACCGGGGCGCGTTCGGCCGGCGAGCTCAGTTTGCGCATTTCGAGGAAGGCTGGGCTCTCCTCGAGCGTCCGGCGCAGCATCCAGCTCACCACCCCGAGCGCACCGCCGACGAAGAAGCCGATGCGCCAGCCATAGCTCTCCATCGCCTCAGCCGTCAGGACGGTGTGCAACAGGGCGCTGATTCCCGTCGCCAGAAGCACACCGGAGCTGACGCAGCCGAAGACCACGCCGCAGGCAAGCGTGCTGCGCTTGAGGGGCACGACCTCGACCGCATAGGTGATCGCGCCCGGTAACTCGCCGCCGAGACAGAAGCCCTGCACGATGCGCAGCGCCACGAAGGCGAAGGTGGCCATGATGCCCCCGGTCGCGTAGCTCGGCACCAAGCCCATGGCGATGGTGGCGGCCGACATGGTGGCAAGCGATAGCAAAAAGGAGCCGCGCCGGCCCGAGCGGTCGCCCCGCGCGCCGAACACCAGGCCGCCGATCGGGCGCGCCAAATAGCCGACGACGAACAGCGTGAAGGTGAGAAGCAGCGACACGAGCGGATCGCTCGTCGGGAAGAAGGCCTTCGAGATATAGGCCGCGAATGTGCCGAACACGATGAAATCGTAAAATTCGAGCGCGCCGCCGAGGCTCGACAGCAATACCACGCGCAGCGCCGCGCGATCGAAGCCATGCTCGTTGGCTGGTGAAGGCTCGCGATCCATCGCCTTTCCTCCCGACGATTTGCCGCATTTTCCGGGGCGAACCGGAGACCACTTCGCCGGAAAATGCTCTGGGCCTCGGTGTCCAGGGGTCGATACGGGTCCGCCCCTGGTGTCAAAATCCGAACAGGTCGGGCGCCTTCTGGTCGAGCCAACGGGCGGGGCCTTCCGCCCAAGCGAGCACCAAGGCGCCGAATCCGCTCGCGAGCCGCGTGGGCGTTCCCTCATCGACGATGCCGAACCCCCCACCGCCGATGCGGATGCCGCCGATGTCGAGCGCGCCGCCGATCACGAAGAAGGAGATCGGCGCGGTAGCCTCGAAAGGCGGCGTCGCGGAGCCCGGCAAGAATTGCAATTGAACCGAGCGACCCTCGCGCGCGACCTTGTGATAATCGTAGATCAGCCGGCGCGATATGCCTGCGACCGCGGTCGACACCGCCGGCAGGAGCGCGACCGGGATGTTGTTGTCCGGCATCACTTCCGGCGCCTCGTTCACGATCGGCGCGACCTTGGCTCCTGAATGCAGCGCCGGGCCCGCGACATTGCCCGGCCCCTCGTAGAGCACCGGGCCCTCGAGACGTGCCGCGGCGAGCGTCTTGCGATAGGCGATCGCGTCATGCGTTGCGCCTTTGAGATTGATGCCCATATCGCCAGTGACGGCCGCGCCCTGATAGTCGGTGAGACCGCCGTCGACGAAATAGCTGAAGGCGATGTCGAGATGCTGGTGCAGACCTGTCGAGGCGAGCGGCTCGAAGCCGATATAGCCGAGGAACTTGCCTTTGCGGCGATCCTCGCTCACGGCGGCGAGCCGCAAGCCGGGACGCGACGCCTCGATCCACATGAGGTCCTTCGCCTCGATGCCGAAGACGCCGTTCGAGCCGCGGCGGATCAGGGTATTGGCATCCATCGGCCTCACCGTCATCGGATTGCGGCGGCAACCATATCATCTGTTAGCATCTTGGCAATGGACGTCGAGGTTGCCGATGGATCGAGCCGCGAGCCACCGACGGGTAAATGCCGGAGCATGTCCGGCGGTCGGAAATATGCAAGGCAAGCACATGGCTAAGACGTCCGATCTGACCAAGACGCCCGCCTTCCTGCTGTTGCTCGCCGCGAACCTCATGGCGCGGCCTTTCGTCGAGACGATCGGCCGCGAGCACGATCTAACTCTCGCCGAATGGCGCTGCATGATGGTGCTCGCCCCGAGGCCGGGCTTGGCCAATGTCGACGTGGCCGAGGCGAGCGGCGTCGACGTGATGACGGCGAGCCGGGCGCTGCGCAGGCTCGAGCGGCGCGGCCGCCTCGCGCGGCATCCCGATCCCACCGACAGGCGCCGCGTGATGGCCAAGCTGACGGCGCAAGGCCTGCGTCTCTACGAGACGATCGCGGCGAGCGCCGAGCACCGGCTCGAGTTGCTGCTTGCCGACCTCGCCGTCGAGGATCGCGCGGAGCTCACCCGCTATCTCGGCGCGATCATCGCCAGGCTGCGGTGATCGGGCTGCCCGGTTGACCCCGCCCGCCAACGTAGCCTAAGTCGGCCGCGACAAGGGACCGCCGCATGTCGATGTCCGAGCGTTATAACACCCGTGAATCCGAACGGAAATGGCAGGCCGTCTGGAAGGACCAGCGCGTCTTCGAAACGAAGAACGACGACGCGCGGCCGACTTACTATGTCCTCGAGATGTTCCCCTACCCGTCCGGCCGCATCCATATGGGCCATGTGCGCAACTACGCCATGGGCGACGTGGTGGCGCGCTATATGCGGGCGAAGGGCTTCAACGTGCTGCATCCGATGGGTTGGGACGCCTTCGGCCTGCCGGCCGAGAATGCCGCCATGGAGCGCAAGGTCCATCCGAAGGAATGGACCTATGCCAATATCGCGGCGATGCGCACGCAGCTTCAGTCGATGGGGCTGTCGCTCGACTGGAGCCGCGAGCTCGCAACTTGCGACCCCGACTATTACAAACAGCAGCAGCGGCTGTTCATCGATTTTCTCGCCGCCGGCCTCGTCGATCGCAAGACCGCCAAAGTGAATTGGGACCCGGTCGACCAGACCGTGCTCGCCAATGAACAGGTCGTTGATGGCCGCGGCTGGCGCTCCGGCGCGCCCGTCGAGCAGCGCGAGCTGACGCAGTGGTTCTTCAAGGTCTCCACTTATGCGCCGGAGCTCCTGCGAGCCCTCGACGGCCTCGAGCGCTGGCCCGACAAGGTGCGGCTGATGCAGCGCAACTGGATCGGGCGCTCGGAGGGGCTATCGATCCGTTTCGCCCTCGATCCGGGGACCGCGCCGAAGGGAATGAGCGAGGTCGAGATCTACACGACACGCCATGACACGCTGTTCGGCGCCAAGTTCATCGCGGTCTCGCCGGATCATCCGCTCGCCTCCGAGCTCGCGACCGGCGACCCGAAGCTTCAGAGCTTCATCGAGGAATGCCGCAGGATCGGCACCGCGCAGGAGGCGATCGAGCGCGCCGAGAAGAAGGGTTACGACACCGGCCTACGCGCCGTCCATCCCTTCGACGCCGACTGGACGCTGCCGGTGTTCGTGGCCAATTTCGTGCTGATGGATTACGGCACGGGCGCCATCTTCGGCTGTCCTGCCCATGATCAGCGCGATCTCGATTTCGTGCGCGGCGTGGGCCTCGACGCGACGCCAGTCGTCTGTCCGCCCGGCGTCGAACCGGCGAGCTTTGCGATCGGCGACACGGCCTTCCTGGAGGATGGCGTGATCATCAATTCGCGCTTCCTCGACGGCATGACGGTGGCGCAGGCGAAGGAGGAGGTGGCGAGACGCCTGGAGGCCGAGATGCGCGCTGGCCGCCCGGTCGCCGCGCGCAAGGTCAATTTCCGCCTGCGCGATTGGGGCATCTCGCGACAACGCTACTGGGGCTGCCCCATCCCGGTCATCCATTGCGATTCGTGTCGGATCGTGCCGGTCCCTGTCGCCGAGCTGCCGGTGCGCTTGCCGGACGATGTCGCCTTCGACCGACCCGGGAACCCGCTCGACCGGCACCCGACCTGGAAGCACGTCGCCTGCCCGCGCTGCGGCAAGCCGGCGCGGCGCGAGACGGACACGATGGACACCTTCGTTGATTCGTCCTGGTATTTCGTGCGCTTCACCGATCCCTGGATCGACGCGCCGACCGGTGCGGCGGCGGTGAAGTGGCTGCCGGTCGATCAATATATCGGCGGGGTCGAGCACGCGATCCTGCATCTCCTCTACTCACGCTTTTTCATGCGGGCGATGCGCAAGACCGGGCATGTCGAGATCGACGAGCCTTTCGCCGGCCTGTTCACGCAGGGCATGGTGGTGCACGAGACTTATCGCGCCGCCGATGGCGCATGGCTCAGCCCGGCCGAGGTCGCCGTCAGCAGCGACGCCGGGGTCAGGTGCGCGGTGCATGCGAAGACGCGCGAGGCCGTCAGCATCGGTGCAATCGAGAAGATGTCGAAATCGAAGCGCAACACCGTCGATCCAGACGACATCATCGACACTTACGGCGCCGATACGGCGCGCTGGTTCATGCTGTCGGATTCCCCACCCGAGCGCGACGTGATCTGGACCGAGGAGGGGGTGCAAGGCGCGGCCCGCTTCGTGCAGCGGTTATGGCGCCTGGTGGGCGATGCAAAATCCATGATCGGCGAGCGGCATTGGCCGTCGAACGGCGCGCCGCCAACCTATTCGACGGCGGCTCTCGGCATCCGCAAGGCGGCGCATCGAGCGTTGGCGCAAGTCGAGCACGACATCGAGAACCTGCGTTTCAACGTGTGCATCGCCCATATCCGCGAGCTGACCAACGGCCTGCAAGCGGCCATGTCCACTCTGGATGAAGACGGGGCCGCCGCGCCGGATATCGTCGCCGCGCTCTCGGAAGCGATGCGGATTCTCGTCTCGATCACGGCGCCGATGGCGCCTCACCTCGCCGAGGAATGTTGGCAGGCGCTAGGCGCGGAGGGCCTTGTCTCCCGCGCGCCCTGGCCCGCGGTCGAGCGCGCCTTGCTCAGCGAGGCGACGGTCACCTTGCCGGTGCAAGTCAATGGCAGGAAGCGCGCCGACATCACCGTGCCGCGCGAGGCCGACGGCGCGGCGATCGAGGCCGCGGTCCTTTCTCTCGAGGCCGTGAGGCGCGCCATGGAGGGCCGCGCCATGCGCAAATTCATCCTGGTGCCCGGAAGGATCGTCAATGTGGTCGTCTGATCGGCTTCATCTCGGCGTATATGGCTCGGCGCTGGCCGACATGCCGGCGCTCTCGGGCTGCATCCACCCGCTCTACGGTCCGAATGGAGTCAGTGCACAGCTCTCGCAGGTCGAGGTTGCGCCGATACCCGATCGTGTCGGCCACTATCTCGCCGAGGAGCTGAAATTCCAGACCGACGGCAGCGGCCCCCCGCCAGCGCCGCGGTTTCGGCTGAACATCACCACGACCGAATCGGTCGGCGGCTTGATCACCAATCTGCGCAGCCTGACTTCGGACGCCGCCTCCGTCACCGTGACGGCGAGTTACAGCCTCGTCGAGATCGCCGGGGGCAAGGAGGTCGCCAAGGGAACGGCGACCGCGGCCGCCTCCTATGATCGCTCCCAACAGCGCTTCGCCAATGTGCGCGCGGCGCGCGATGCCGAGCTTCGCGCGGCGACCGTGCTTGCCGACCAGATCCGGACCCGCGTCGGTATCGCGCTCCTCGACTACAAGTGACATGGTCGCCGTCAAGCCGTCGGAAACGGAGCGTTTCGTTCGACGGCCAGCGAAGGATATCGAGGTCATTCTCGTCTATGGGCCGGATGCGGGGCTCGTCGACGAACGCTGCCGGGCGCTTCTCGCCAGCGCGGTGCCTGATCCAAACGACCCGTTTCAGCTCGTCCGTATCGGCGGCGAGCAACTCGCCGGCGATCCCGAGCGGCTGATGGAGGAGGCCGGCGCCATCGCCTTCTTCGGCGCCCGCAAGGCGATCTTCGTGCAGGCGCTGGACAGGCCGATCGACAAGAGCGTCAGGCTTTTGCTGAAGGGGCCGCCATCGGAAAACCTGATCGTCATCCAGGCGGGGGATCTGGCCAAGCAATCGGCCTTGCGAGGCTTATGCGAGCAATCGCCGCGCGCCGCCTCGCTTCCCTGCTATGCGGGGGGACCACGCGAGAACGCCGAGCTCGTCGACGACATCCTGGGCGAGGCAGGCCTTGCGATCGAAGCCGGCGCCAAGCGCGATCTCGTCGGCGCGCTAGGGCAGGATCGCCGCCAGGCGCGGTCCGAGATCGAGAAGCTCGCGCTCTACAAGGCTGGCGGCAGAACCATCACGAGCCAGGACGTGGCGATCATCATCGTCGATGCCAACGCGGTCGCCGTCGACGGCGTTGTCGACGCCGCTTTCGCCGGCGATTATGCGGGGCTCGACCAGGAATTGTCGCGCGCCTTCGCGGACAAGCTCGGAGGCGACCCGATACTGGGCGCTGCGCTGCGCCACGGCTTCGCCCTCGGCGAGGCTCGGTCGAAAATCGACAACGGCCTCCCGCTTAGCCAGGCGGCGCGGGAAATGCACGTTTTTTGGAAGCGCGAGGCTTTGGTGACGCGCCAGCTCGGCATCTGGACTTCGGCGGCGCTCGATGGTGCGATCGCCGATATCTGCGCCGCCATCCGGCGCATCAGGCGGTCGCCGCTCGCCGCCGAATCGGTGACGCGCATGGCCTTCTGGCGAATCGGCCGTCATGCCCGCTCGACCGCGGGAGCGCGCTGAGGGTCTGGCGTCGGCGTCAGGTGGTCTCTAAGTAATTAGCCGGCACCTGATTATAGGTAGCCGACTACCGAATGTTGAACCTTTGAGCGTTGCGACGCCGTTGGCCTATTCTCGAATTTCGGCTGTTCGATTTGGAGGCGCCGAGCTAGCCTGTGAGGCTCTTGCAGATCGCGTCGAGCTGCTCGACAGTACGGTAGCGGATGCGCAGCTCGCCGCCACGCGCCCCATGCCGGATCGCGACTGGCAGGCCGAGCACGCTCTCCAAGGACTTCTCCAGCGCCGCGATATCGGCGCTGCCGGCATCGCGCTCTTTCGCCGGGGACGCTGCCGTCGAGCGAATTTCGCGAGCCTGACGTTGCGCAAGCTCCTCGGTTGCCCGCACCGTCATGCCACGCTCGACGACTTCTTTCGCGGCGCTCGACGGGTCGGCAAGGCTCAGCAGCGCTCGACCATGTCCGGCCGATAGGCTGCCATCGACGAGTCTCGACTTGACATCATTGGGGAGATTAAGCAATCTGATGGTATTGGTGATATAGCTGCGACTTTTTCCGACCGATTGGGCCAGATCAGCCTGTGTATATTTGAACTCGTTTAGCAGGTTTTGATAGCCGGTTGCTTCCTCAATCGGATTGAGGTCGGATCGTTGGACGTTCTCGATGATTGCGAATTCGAGCGAAGTCCTGTCGTCGACATCGACGATGACGATCGGTATCTCGGCGATGCTGGCTCTCTGCGCGGCTCGCCAGCGCCGCTCTCCGGCAACGATCTCGAACGGCGTCGCCTGGTCCGGGACGCGCCGGACGACGACCGGCTGGATCAGCCCTTTGCTGCGGATGGAGCTTGCGAGTTCGTCGAGCTCGGCGTCTTCGAAATTTCGCCTCGGGTTGCGTGGGTTCGGGCGCAGGAGGTCGAGCGCCGCGCGCGCGGGGCCGGCCTCCCGCGAAGGCGCCATATCGGCGCCGACATCCCCGATCAGGGCGGCGAGCCCGCGCCCGAGTCTCGAACGCTGTGTTTCCTCAACCATGAGCCTTCACCATTGGTCTAGTGCCCTTTCCGCGGGAAATGCGACAAGCGCGGACGTGGGAGCCGGGCTGTTTTCATGGACGAGTCTCCAGTCAGGAGAGCACCGCGAAGTCGCGTGCGTGATTTGCGCGTTCGCGCTGGATCAACTCCGATGCGAGCTTGAGGTAAGCTTGGCTCCCCGAACACTTCAGGTCATAGAGCAGTGCCGGTTTGCCGTAGGATGGCGCTTCCGAGAGCCGCACATTGCGCGGGATGATCGTCTCATAGACCTTCGCTCCCATGAACCCCCTGACATCGGCGACGACTTGGCCGGATAGTTTATTGCGTGGATCGAACATCGTCAGCACGATCCCCTGGATGACGAGCGTCGGGTTGAGGCTCGAGCGCACCTGCTCGACCGTCCGCAGCAATTGGCTCAAGCCTTCAAGCGCAAAGAACTCGCATTGCAACGGAACGATCACGGCGTCGGCCGCCGTCAAGGCATTGATGGTCAGGAGATTGAGCGAGGGCGGGCAATCGATGAGAATATAGCTCAAGCTTCGGCGCGGGCCGCCATCGCCGAGCTCGCGAAGCGCCTTCTTCAACCGAATGGCACGCTCGTGATCCTTGGAGATCTCGAGCTCCACGCCCAGGAGATCGAGCGTAGACGGGGCGAGCGCGAGCCGCGGAACGCTTGTATCGAGGATGGCCTCGCGCATCGGAGCACGGCCCGTAAGCACATCCGCCGTGGAGACCAGTCGGCTCTTATGGTCGATACCGAGACCGGTCGATGCGTTGCCCTGCGGGTCGAGATCGACGAGCAACACCTCCTCGCCGATGGCGGCAAGCGCCGTGCCGAGATTGATGGCGGTCGTGGTCTTGCCGACCCCGCCCTTCTGGTTGGCGACGGTGAGGATCCGCGGTTGGTGCGTGGCTTCGAGGCTCATCGTCCCAGTCCCTCAACCGCCGATTGACGCTGCGCGGCGCCGCAGCTTTCGAATGATGACGATCCGGCCATTCTTATCGGTCCGGCTGGCCGCGAGCCGGGCTTCGAAATCGAAGAGTATCGATGCTTGCTCAAGTTCCGATTCTAGCGCTTGCCCCTTGGGAAAGAAACCTTCGATGCCCTTTGTCAACAGGGGTTCCGCAAGTTCGAGGAGCTTCGGCAGTGGGGCAAGTGCGCGGGCGGTGACGGCGGTCACCCGCCCAATCAATCCGTCGATGGCGTCCTCGATCCGAAACGCGTGGACGATAGCGGGCGCTTTGGTTACCCGGGCCGCTTCCCGCAGGAAGCTGGCCTTGCGCTGGTCACTTTCCACGAGATGGACTTCGCTCTCGGAGCCGCGCTCCGACGACAATATGGCAATGATCAGCCCCGGAAGGCCCGCGCCGGAGCCGAGGTCCGACCAGTTCCGGTGCTCGGGGCCCAGCGCGGCAATTTGTGCCGAGTCGAGGATATGGCGCGTCCAAACCGTGCCCAGTGTCGAGGGGGCGACGAGATTGATCGCCTTCTGCCATTTGAGCAGGAGGGCCACATAGAGATCGAGCCGCCCAATTGTTTCACGTGAAACATTCAAGAGGGGCAGCGCTCGTTCGCGATCCTCTTGTGGCGAACGTGTCTTGGCAAGGCTCACCGCAGGTCAACACCCGATGTATCCATATGCAACGGGCTCCTTTCCCCGCAAGTCAGGCCTCCGCGGAAGTCCACAAGCGCCTCTCCCCTTGTGGGAGAGGTCGATCCCAAGGCGCGCAGCGCCGAAGGAGGGGGGCAGGCTCACCGGCGCAGATCTTGCCCCACCCGGCTCCCTCCCTGCGGTCGCGAGCAAAGCCCGACATTCTATGTCGGGTGTCGATAGTCCGAAGGACGCGCGAAGCGCGTCCTTTGCCTCCCCCAAGGGGGCCCCAAGGGAAGAGGTAAGGGGCGCCCAAAATCCGCGCAAGCCCCATCCCAAGCACCGGATCGTCACTCCGCATTCCAGCGCCAGTCGTCATTTCGGCCGATGCGGGCGTGCCGCATGGCCCGCCGCGCGCGCATTCAATGCGAGGATCGCCAATCCGGCGGGTGTCATCCCCTCGATGCGGCTGGCTTGACCCAAGGTCTCGGGCCGAACCAGCGCGAGCTTCTGCCGCAGCTCATTGGAGAGGCCGGCCATCGCATCAAATGCAAGCCCACCGGGCAGCCGCCGACCCTCGTCCTGCTCGAAGCTCGCAATATCGTCCTTCTGTCGCGAGAGATACACCGCATAACGGGCGTCGGTGACCAGCCTTTCGACAAATTCCTCCTCGATCCCCGCGATCTCCGGCCATATGCGCGCAAGCGCCGAGAGATCGATGCCGGGGTAGGAAAGGAGCTCGAAGCCCGAGCGCCGTACCCCGTCATTGTTCAACTTGACGCCGCTTCGGGCTGCGAGATTCGGCGTCACCGACAGTTCCCGGAGGCGCCGGCGCCAGCTTAGCAGCTTCGCCATGCGCGCCTCGTGCAAAGCCCGTCGCGCTGGACGCACGCAACCAAGCCCGACGGCGCGGTCCGTCAAACGCTCATCGGCATTGTCGACGCGAAGGCTCAGCCGGTACTCGGAGCGAGAGGTGAACATCCGATAGGGTTCCGTCACCCCCTTGGTCACGAGATCGTCCAGCATCACGCCAATGAAGGCCTGACTCCGCGGAATTGTGACGGCATCCTCGCCCGCGGCGATACGCGCCGCATTGATTCCGGCCAATACGCCCTGGCCTGCCGCTTCCTCATAGCCGGTCGTGCCGTTGATCTGGCCCGCGAGGAAGAGCCCGCGAACCGCCTTTAGCTCCAGGCTCGGCCCCAAGGCTCGGGGATCAATATAGTCATATTCGATCGCATAAGCGGGGCGCAGCATTCGCGCCCGCTCCAACCCCGGAATGGTCGCCAGGAAACGGCGCTGCACCTCCTCCGGAAGCGAAGATGAAATGCCGTTGGGGTAGACGAAATGCGTGTCGAGCCCCTCAGGCTCCAGGAAAATCTGGTGGCCGTCGCGATCCGGAAAGCGCACCACCTTATCCTCGATCGAAGGGCAATAACGCGGGCCGCGCCCCTCGATCTCCCCCGAATAGACGGGAGCCCGATCGAGATTGGCGCGGATCACCTCATGCGTCGCGAGGTTGGTCCGTGTGATGTGGCAAACGACTTGCCGATTCACGGTTCGTGTCGAATCGACCGAAAACAGCTCCGGACGCGCATCTCCGCCTTGGGATTCGAGACGCGCGAAGTCGATCGACCGAGAATCCAGCCGTGGCGGCGTTCCGGTCTTCAGCCGGCCAAGCGGCAGACCAAGGGCCGCGAAACACGCAGCAAGAGCAAGCGAAGGCGCCTCGCCCATGCGCCCGGCCGGCGTCTTGACGGGCCCGATATGGATGACCCCGCGCAAGAACGTGCCGGTTGTCACCACGACCGCCCCGCAAGGCAAGCGCCGCCCATCGGCTGTCACCACGGCGCGAATCACCCCCGCCGCCATGTCGAGATCGACAGCCTCGCCTTGCTCGATGACCAGCCCGTCGGTCTGGGCCAGCAAAGTCTGCACGGCCCGCCTATAGAGGGTGCGGTCACATTGAGCCCGCGGACCTCTCACCGCGGCGCCCTTGCGCCGGTTGAGCACCCGGAACTGAATGCCGGCGAGATCCGCCGCGCGCGCCATGACCCCATCGAAGGCGTCCACTTCGCGCACCAAATGCCCTTTGCCGATCCCGCCGATCGCCGGATTGCACGACATCTCGCCCAAGGCTTCAGGCTTCAACGTCAGGAGCAAGGTACGCGCGCCCATGCGTGCCGCCACCGAAGCCGCCTCGGTCCCCGCATGGCCGCCACCGATTACGATCACATCATAGCTCGACATGGGCGTCCCCTAGCAGAAATTGCGCCCGCGCGCACTGGTCCCATGTTTCACGTGAAACATATCTACGGCTCATTTGCCGATGCAGAATCCGGCGAAGATTTGCCCCAACACCTCTTCAACATCGACCCGCCCGGTCAGGCGCCCCAAGGCCCGCATCGCCAAGCGCAACCGCTCGGCTCTAAGCTCGATCCCCTCCTCCGCGCCCATATTCCGAAGCGCCCGCAGCTCGGACGCGCAATCAGACAGCGCCGCGCGCTGACGCGCCCTTGCGATGAGCACGCTCTCCTCGGCGCCCGCAAGCTCGCGCGCGCGCCAAGTCAGCCGCTCGAGCAAATCCGTGATTCCCACCCCCGTAAC
>JBIOEJ010000063.1:0-32896 GCA_044445965.1 Hyphomicrobiales bacterium | reverse complement strand
CGCCAATATCGACATATTGGCCCAGATCGCCTCCTGCTTGCCGGACCAAAACGACAGGCGTCCCGGCCACGGGCTGTATGTCAACACGCCCTAGAGGCCTCCCTTGTCGCGCCGGGCGGAGCGGCTTATCGGAGGACGCCATGTCGAACAGCCCCGCAGCCCATCGCGCCGAACATCGCGCCGCCGAGACCGGACATCGCGTCCTCGCCGGCCGCGTGGTGATCGCCACGCATAATCAAGGCAAGCTTACCGAGATGCGCGAGCTGCTGGCGCCGTTCGGCGTCGAGGCGATGTCGGCAGGCGAGCTCGGCCTGCCGGTGCCGGCGGAGACCGGCCATATGTTCTGCGAGAACGCGGCGATCAAGGCGCATGCCGCCGCGCGGGCGGCCGGAATGCCTGCGCTCTCCGATGATTCGGGCCTCTGCGTCGAGGCGCTCGACGGGGCGCCCGGACTGTTCTCGGCCGATTGGGCGGCGAACAAGGATTTCCGCCCAGCGATGCAGCGCGTCGAGCGTGAGCTCGGGCGGCGCGGCGCGCTCGAGCCGGACCGGCGCCGCGCCCATTTCGTCTCGGCGCTCGTCATCGCCTGGCCCGACGGCCATGAGGAGCTGTTCGAGGGTCGCGTCCATGGCCATCTCGTCTGGCCGCCGCGCGGCGAGCGGGGCTTCGGCTATGATCCGATGTTCCAGCCAGTGGGGCATCGGCGAACCTTCGGCGAGATGGCGGCCGAAGAGAAGCATGGCATCGACTGGACGGCGGGCCGGGAGGGCGCCCTCTCGCACCGCGCCCGCGCCTTCGAGAAGCTGGCGCGAGCCTGCTTGTCGCGGCCATGACCGCCGCAATCGACACGAGGAACCGCCCGCCGCCGGCGCACGCCACGCAGGATGCGGGCTTCGGCGTCTATGTGCATTGGCCGTTCTGCCTCGCCAAATGTCCCTATTGCGACTTCAACAGCCATGTCCGGCACGCCCCGCCCGATCAGGCGCGTTTCGTCGCGGCCTTCGAGACCGAATTGGCGCATATGGCCGAGCTCGCGCCAGGACGGCTGGTGACCAGCATCTTCTTCGGCGGCGGCACGCCCTCGTTGATGCAGCCGCCCACGGTCGCGGCGATCCTCGAGGCGATCTCACGAAACTGGCCGATCGACCCTAAGGTCGAGGTGACGCTCGAGGCCAATCCGACGAGCGTCGAGGCCACCCGCTTTCGCGGCTATCGGGAAGCCGGCGTCAATCGGGTTTCGCTCGGCGTGCAGGCCTTGAACGATGCCGATCTGAAGGCGCTCGGCCGGCTGCATACGGTCGAGGAGGCGATGCGCGCCGTCGCCATCGCGGCGTCGCTCTTCGAACGAACCTCCTTCGATCTCATCTATTCGCGCCCGGGCCAATCGCCGTCCGCCTGGCGGTCCGAGCTCGAAACCGCGATCTCGCGTGCCGGCGAGCATCTCTCGCTCTATCAGCTCACCATCGAGGCCGGCACTCCCTTCGAGGCTCTGTGGCGCTCGGGGAAGCTGAAGCCGCCCGCCTCCGAGGAGGCCCGCATCCTCTACGAAGTCACGCAGGAGGTCTGCGCCCTTCGCGGCCTTCCCGCCTATGAGGTATCGAACCATGCTCGGCCGGGAGCCGAATGCCGCCACAACCTCACCTATTGGCGCTACGGCGAATATGCGGGGGTGGGGCCCGGCGCGCATGGGCGCCTCGTGGCGCCGCGCGGCCGGCTGGCGCTCTCGACGCAAAGGCACCCCGAAAGCTGGGCCGAGCAGGTCCTCGCCAAGGGACATGGCGTGGTCGATCGCGATGTGCTGTCGCATCATGAGCAGGCGGACGAGTTTCTGCTGATGGGGCTTCGCCTGGCGGAGGGCATCGACCCCGACCGTTTCGCGGCGCTCGCCGGACATGGGCTCGCGCCCGAGCGCGTTGCGCAGCTCTCGGCGCTCGGCCTGATCGAGGCGCGGGACGGGCGCGTGCGGGCCACCCAAGAGGGGTTCCTCGTGCTCGATGCCGTCGTGGCCGATCTCGCGGCCTGAACGGTTTTCGGAAGCATGGCGATGACAGGAACTGACGGTGCCTCGGACACGCATTTCGGCGCCTCCACCGTGCGGCTCGACGAGAAGCAGCGGCTCGTGGACGATGTCTTTCGCAAGGCCGCGCGGCGCTACGACCTGATGAACGACCTCATGTCCTTCGGCGTGCATCGCGCCTGGAAGAACGACTTCGTCGCCATGCTGAACCCGAGGCCTCCCTGCAGCGTCATCGATGTCGCGGGAGGCACCGGCGATATCGCCTTTCGCATCGTCGAGGGCGGCGGGCCGCGCGTGCGGGTGACGGTCTGCGACACCAGCGCCGAGATGCTCGGCATCGGCCGCGAGCGAGCCGGACGGCGTCTCGCCGGCGGCCTTGCCTTCGTGCAAGGGAATGCCGAGGCCCTGCCCTTCGCTGACCGTTCTTTCGACGCCTATACGATCGCCTTCGGCATCCGCAACGTGCCGGCGATCGACAAGGCGCTCGCCGAGGCGTTCCGGGTGCTCAAGCTCGGCGGGCGCTTCCTGTGCCTGGAATTCTCCGCGGTCGACATGCCGGGGCTCGACACGCTCTACGATGCCTATTCGGCAGCCGTCATACCGGCGCTCGGCCGGCTCGTCTCGGGAGACGAGGCGCCTTATCGCTATCTCGTCGAGAGCATCCGTCGTTTCCCGCGTCCGGCCCTGTTCTCGCGAATGATCGCGGCGGCAGGCTTTCGCCGGGTGATGCATCGCTCGCTATCGGGGAATATCGCGGCCATCCACTCGGCCTGGAAGCTGTGAGCCGCGTGCCGTCGTGCTGAGCGCCCCCGTCCATCTCGTCCGCTTGGCTCGGGTCGGCTTCGTGCTGGCGCGCGAAGGCGCCTTCGGCCTCGTCGATCAGTCCGCCTTGCCGGCCGGCCTGCGTCTCGGAGTGAGGCTCGCGCGCGTCATCGAGCGGCGCGGCGGCGAGCCCGGCGCCGGCCTTGCCCAGGCGATGACGCGGCTCGGCCCCTCCTATGTAAAATTCGGCCAGTTCCTGGCGACGCGCCCCGACATCGTCGGCGTCAGGGTGGCGCGCGGCCTCGAGGCGCTGCAGGACAGGATGGCGCCGTTCCCGCGAGCCCAAGCCATCGTCATGATCGAGGCCGCGCTCGACAAGCCCTTGGGCAAACTGTTCTCCGATTTCGGCGAGCCGGTCGCGGCAGCCTCCATCGCCCAAGTCCACAGGGCGCGTCTCGCCACGGATGGACCGATGCGCGATGTCGCCGTCAAGATCCTGCGCCCAGGCATCGAGGCGCGCTTCAAGCGCGACCTCGCCGATATGCGCTTCGGCGCCAGGCGGATCGAGCGCCTGGCTCCGTCCATGCGCCGGCTGCGGCCTTCCGCCGTCGTCGAGACCTTGGCGCGCTCGGTCGCGATCGAGATGGATTTGCGCCTCGAGGCCGCGGCCCTTTCCGAGATGGCCGAGAATGCGAGCGAGGACAAGGATTTCCGCATCCCGAGAGTCGATTGGGAGCATACCGCCAAGGAAGTGCTCACGCTCGAATGGATCGACGGCGTGCCGCTTTCCCATATCGCCGAGATCGAGGCCGCGGGCCATGACCGGGTGGCGCTGGCCCGCATCGTCATCCAATCCTTCCTGCGCCATGCCCTGCGCGACGGCTTCTTCCATGCCGACATGCATCAGGGAAACCTGTTCGTCGATGCGCAGGGACGTCTGGTCGCGGTCGATTTCGGAATCATGGGCCGGCTCGGCCGGAAGGAACGCCGCTTCCTCGCCGAGATTCTCTACGGCTTCATCACCCGCAATTATTGGCGCGTCGCCGAGGTGCATTTCGAGGCCGGCTATGTGCCCCGCGCCCATGCGATCGGGGATTTCGCGCAAGCCATCCGCGCCATCGGCGAGCCCATCCACCAGCGCCGCGCCGACCAGATATCGATGGCGAAGCTCTTGTCCTTGCTCTTCGAGGTGACGGCGCTGTTCGACATGAAGACGCGCACCGAGCTCGTCATGTTGCAGAAGACCATGGTGGTGGTCGAAGGCGTCGGCCGCATGCTCGATCCCAAGCTCGATATGTGGGCGACCGCCGACCCGGTGGTGCGCGAATGGATCACGCGGCATCTCGGCCCCGCCGGCCGCATCGAGCAGGCGGCCGCGGGCCTCGGCGCCTTCGCCTCGGCGGCCGCGAAGCTGCCCGATCTCGTGGCGCGGGCCGAGCGCCTGCTGGCGCGCCTCGATCCGCCGGAGTTGCCGGGGCAGCCTTCGGCGGACGGCGTGCGGCTCGACGAGGCTTCGGTCGAGGCCATCGGCCGCTCCGAGGCGCGCGGCGCGCGGTGGGGGCATCTCGCCTTATGGGTGATCGCGGCGCTGCTCGCGATCTACGTGCTCAGGTGAGGGTCCGCCCGTCGCGTCACGCCTCCAAGCGCTTCGTCACCTCCTGGCGCAGCTTGCCGAGATCGGCGGCGAAGAGGCGGATGCCTTCGGCGAGCTTCTCGGTCGCCATCGCGTCTTCGTTCAAGGCCCAGCGGAAGGAGCGCTCCTCGAGCGCGATGCGGTCGATGCCCTGGCCCGCCGCCTGCTTCGGCTCGAGCTGGCGCTCCAGCCTGCCCTCGTCCTTGGAGAGCGCCTCGAGCAGCGCCGGCGCGATGGTCAACGCGTCGCAGCCCGCCAGCGCCTCGACCTGGCCGACATTGCGGAACGACGCGCCCATCACCGTGGTCGGATGGCCGTGGCGCTTGGCGTAGGCGTAGATGCGCTTGACCGACAGCACGCCCGGATCATCGGCCGGCTTGAAGTCATGGCCCTCATGCTTGACGTACCAATCATAGATGCGTCCGACGAAGGGCGAGACGAGGGTCGCGCCTGCCTGGAAGCACGCGACCGCCTGGGGGAGTGAGAACAGGAGCGTCATGTTGCAATGGATGCCCTCCTTCTCGAGGAGCGTCGCGGCCTTCACTCCCTCCCAAGTGGAGGCGAGCTTGATCAGGATCTTCTCCTTGCCGACGCCACGACCCTTGTAGCTCGCGATGATCTCGCGGGCGCGCGCCAGCGAGCCCTCCACGTCGAAGGAGAGATCGGCGTCGACCTCCGTCGAGACGCGGCCCGGCACGATGCGCGCGAGCTCCGCGCCGATCTCGATGGGAAGGCGGCTCGCGACCTCCTTGGCAACGGCGTCGCGCTTGCCGCTCTGCGTCTTGCCCCAGGCAATCGCGTCCTTGAAGATGTGTTCATAAGCCTTGAGGTCCATGGCCTTGAGCACCAACGACGGGTTGGTGGTGCAGTCGACCGGCCTGTATGTCTTGATGGCGTCGATGTCGCCGGTATCGGCGACCACCTTGGTCATGGATTTCAACTGATCGAGCTTCGAAAGGGCGGCTTTGGCCGCTTGCGGCGTCTTGCGTAGGGTCTCGGTGGTCATGACAGCTCCTCTTTCGAGATGAATGTGAGCCCGGAACGGGTATCGCGCAAGATTGGGCGATCGCGGCCTTTCGCTTGGGCGCTGCGCCGCCTATCTGCCGCCATATGCGCCCGACCGATCTTTTGACCTCGACCCCGAGCGGGCTCTATTCGCCGCTCGGCGATTTCTTCATCGATCCGACCCGGCCGGTCGAGCGAGCGCTGATCACCCATGGCCATTCCGATCACGCGCGCGCCGGCCATCAAGCCGTCATGGCAACACGCGAAACGCTCGAAATCATGGCGGTGCGCTGCGGCGAGGGCTTCGCCGGCGCTACGCAGGCTGCCGCGCCCGGCGAACGTCATCAGATCAACGGTGTCGGCGTCAGCTTCGTTCCCGCGGGCCATGTGCTCGGCTCGGCGCAGATCGTGGTCGAGGCACAAGGGTTGCGGATCGTCGCCTCCGGCGACTACAAGCGCGCCCGCGATCCGACTTGCGCGGCGTTCGAGGTCGTGCCCTGCGACGTCTTCATCACGGAGGCGACCTTCGGCCTGCCGGTCTTTCGGCACCCGGACGCAGCTCACGAGGTCGGCAAGCTCATCGCGAGCCTGCGTCTTTTTCCGGAGCGGGCCCATCTCGTGGGGGTCTATGCGCTCGGCAAGGCGCAGCGCGTCATCGCGCTCTTGCGGGAAGCCGGCTATGACCGGCCGATCCATGTGCACGGCGCCTTGGAGCGGCTCTGCTCGCTCTATGCCGCCGAGGGGGTGGCGCTCGGCGACGTCCCCAAGGTTCCAGCCGGGCGCGTGCGCGGCGCCGACCCGGCATTTGCCGGCGAGGTCATCTTATGCCCGCCGGGCCAGATCCAGGATCTGTGGACGCGGCGCTTTCCCGATCCGCTGACCTCCTTCGCCTCCGGCTGGATGCGGGTAAGGGCGCGGGCGCGGCAACGGGGGGTGGAATTGCCGCTCGTCATCTCGGACCATTGCGACTGGGACGGGCTCACCGAGACCATCCGCGAGAGCGGGGCGGGCGAGGTCTGGGTTACGCATGGCGAGGAGGACGCGCTGGTGCACTGGTGCGGCACGATGGGCATCAAGGCGCGGCCCTTGCACCTCGTCGGCTATGGCGATGACGAGGAGGAGGCGAGGGCGCAATCGGCCGGCAAGGAGGTCAGCGCGTCGCCGTCACCAGGTGAAAACGGACATTCTTGGGAGCAAGGATCACAATCACTTAATACCCAAAGACCGGGCCGAAGCCGGAAAACCGCTGACTGAGACGTGGCCAGCGCGCCTGGCGCGCGGCTGCCGCGCTGGCTACGGCCTCAGGATAGGGCAGCTCGACGCGCTGCCCGTGTCGGCACCGCGCCCAGTATGGTGCGTCAGATCGTCGACCGCTTTCCCTCCCAAGACTTTTCCTAAGGCCCCCTTCATTTCCCCCTTCATTTCGTTGCGGTACGCCCAGTACCGAGGCATAGTTCCATCCAGCCTGGCCGCACGAGATGCTGTCGGCCGGGCTGGGGACGAAAGCGAATGAGCGAAGAGACCCGCACCGCGCGGCGGCTCGCTGCTATTCTTGCAGCAGACGTGGCGGGATATTCGCGGCTCATGGGCGCCGACGAGGAAGGGACGCTTGCCGCGCTCAAAGGCCATCGTAGGGAGCTCATCGATCCGCTGATCGCCCAGCACCAGGGCCGCATCGTCAAGACCACGGGCGACGGCCTTCTCATCGAGTTCGCCTCGATTGTTGATGCGGTACGCTGTGCAGTGGTGATGCAGCAGGGAATGAAGGACCGCAACGCCAACCTCGATGAGAGCCAGCGCATCCGCTTCCGCGTAGGCATCAATGTCGGCGACGTGATCGTCGACGAAGGCGACATCTTCGGGGACGGCGTCAATGTCGCGGCGCGGCTCGAAGCGCTCGCCGAGCCCGGCGAGATCTGCGTCAGCGCCACGGTGCGCGAGCATGTCGGCGAGAAGCTTCCCATCGGCTTCGGCGACCTGGGCGAGCACACCGTCAAGAACATCGCCCGACCGGTCCATGTCTTTCGCATCGAGACGCGCCCCGAGCCCGAGACGGCCACCCCAGACAAACCGGAGCATGCGATGCTCGCGCTTCCCGACCGGCCCTCGATCGCCGTGCTGCCTTTCGCCAACATGAGCGGCGATCCGGAGCAGGACTATTTCTCCGACGGCATGGTCGAGGATATTATTACCGGCCTCGCGCGCATCAAGTGGCTGTTCGTCATCGCCCGCAATTCGAGCTTCGCCTACAAGGGCAAATCAGTGGACGTGAAGCAGGTGGGCCGTGACCTGGGCGTGCGCTACATCCTCGAGGGGAGCGTGCGCAAGGCGTCGAACCGAGTGCGCGTCACCGGCCAGGTCGTCGAGGCGGAGACCGGCCGGCACGTCTGGGCGGAGCGCTACGACCGCACTCTCGAGGACATCTTCGCGCTCCAGGACGAGCTCACGATAAGTGTGGTGGCCGCCATCGAGCCGAGCCTGCGCCAGGCGGAGATCGAACGCGTCAAGCGAAAGCGGCCCGACAATCTCGATGCCTACGACCTCGTGCTGCGTGCCATCCCCGACGTCTATTCGGCCATGCCGAACCGGGCCGCGAAGGCGCTGCCGCTGCTCGAAAGCGCCCTCAGCGTCGAGCCCGACTACGCCGCTGCGCACGGCTTTGCCGCCTGGTGCCACGAAATCTTGTTCGTGCGGGGAGGCGCGCGCGAAGAGAACCGACTCGGCGCGGCCCGCCATGCCCATGCGGCCATCGCCCATGGGCGCGACGACGCCATCGCACTGGCGCTCGGAGGCTTTGCCATCGGCCTCGTCGCGCACGATCGTGAAGCCGCGCGCCGGGCCTTCGAGGCGGCGCTGGCGCTCAGCCCGTCATGCGCGCTCGCCTACGGCTTCGGAAGTGTCGTGATGGCCACGGGCGGCGATGCGGAGCGCGGCATTGACTGGGGCGAGCGCGCGCTCCGGCTGAGCCCGTTCGACCCGATGAGCTACGGCCCGTGCCTCGCCATCACATTCGGCCATATCCAGCACGGCGACTACGAGGCGGCCGCCGAGGGGGCGCGCAAATGTTTCCAGGCAAACCCCAATTGGAGCTTCGCGCACATGCTGCTGGCGGCGACGCACGCCAAGCTCGGGCGGATCGACGCCGCCATGGCCGCCGCCGCGCGCGTGCTGGAGCTGGAGCCGGGCTATACCATCAGCGGGATGTGTGCCGCCGCCGGCATCCACGCATCGGTCGCCGAGCCCTTGTCCGAAGCGCTGCGCACTGCCGGGCTGCCGGCATAGAGGCTCGCAACCCATGTCGACGTCGGGTCGAGGGCCGCCCTTCGCCGGGAATGCTGCGAGGGACCAGGAGTTCTCAGGCAGCCAAGCTCACACCTGGAACTTGAGCGCTGCATTGGCGGCTGGATGATCGCCATCTAATCGGCGAATGAAGAGCATCATGGAAAAACAGGCCGAACTGATGAACGGCCAGCTCAGCGCGCCTTGGCCTCGCTCTCTTCGCTTTCCTCGGGCTCGTCGATGACGAGACCGGAGCCCGGATCGATCCAGACCAGCCTGTCGTGCACCGTCTTCACGCCCGGCGTGTTCTCGACCACGACCTTGAGCGCCAGGCGCTGGCGCGCGTCGAAGATGGTGCCGGTGAGATCGACGGCTCCGTCCTTGACCTCGACGCCGATGCAGCTCGAGGGCGCCCATTCCTCCTTGGCTAGCTCGGCGAGGATGCGCTCCTTGATGGCGCCGTCATCCATGGACTCTTCGCGCCTGCGGCTCGCGGTGACCAGGGCTCGCAGGAGATCGGAGCGCGTCACCATGCCGACGACATCGTCGCCGCGCATCACCGGCACGCGCTTGATCGCGTGCTTCTCCATCAGCGAGACGATCTCCTCGAGGGAGGTGTCCTCGGCGACCGCGATCACCTCCTGCGTCATCACGCCGCGCACATGACGGGCATGGCTCTTGGTGTAGTCATGGGCGGTGCGGCCGGGGCCGAGGATGAAAGCGATGAAGCGCGAGCGGTGCTTCTCGGTGCCGAGCTCGGAGCGGCGGATGAAGTCGCCTTCGCTCAACAGCCCGACGAGCTTGCCCTCTTCGTCGAGGACCGGCAGCCCGCTGAGATGATGTTTCAGCATCAACTCGATGGCGTCGCGGGTGCGGGTCTCGGGCGTGACCGAGATCAGCGGCGTCGTCATCACGTCACGTGCTTGCATCATGCCCTCCTTGCCGTCGCGGCGCGATGACGCCGTCAATGATAGGGGTCGGCGGCGTCGCGCAGGCCGTCGCCCACGAAGTTGAAGGCGAGGATGACGACGATCACCGGGACCATGGGCGCGAGCAGCCAGGGGTAGAGATTCACAGCGGCGAGGTTCTGCGCGTCATTGAGGAGCACGCCCCAGCTGACGATCGGAGGCCGCAGCCCGAGTCCGAGGAAGGACAGCGCCGTCTCGCCCAGAATCATCGAGGGGATCGATAAGGTGGCCGAAGCGATCAGATGGCTCATGAAATTCGGGATCAGATGGCGCGCGATGATGCGCTTTCGCGAGGCGCCGATCAGCTCCGCCGCCTTGACGAAATCCTCCTCCCGGAGGGCCAGGAGCTTCGAACGCACGGCGCGCGCGAGACCCGGCCAATCCAGCAGCCCCAGGATGATCGTGATGCCGAGGAACACGAAGGTCGGGCTCAGATTCGGCGGCAGCGCCGCCGAAAGCGCGAGCCAGAGCGGCAATTCCGGCAGCGAGCGCAGGATCTCGATGAGGCGCTGCACGGTGGCGTCGACCCAGCCACCGAGATAGCCAGCAAGGCCCCCGAGCGTCAGCCCGATCACGAAGGACACGACGATCCCGGCGAGCCCGACGGTGAGCGAGATGCGCGCCCCAAAGACGATCCGCGAGAAGATATCGCGGCCGAGCTTGTCGGTGCCGAGGAGGAACAGCGTGCCGTCCTTCGGGGGACAGAGCAGGTGGAAATCCGCCGCCAATAGGCCGAACAGCCGATAGGGCGCGCCCCCGCACAAGAAGCGCATCGCCTGGGGCCTCGTCCTGTCGCTGGTATAGTCCCGCTTGAAGGTGTCGGGATTGAAGCGGAAGCTCTCCGGATAGACGAACGGCCCGAGCAATTGCCCGTTATGAAACAGGTGGGCCCTCTGGGGCTCCGCATAGAGATGATTGGCGTGCCGCTCGGCCGGCGGATAGGGCGCAATGACCTCTGCGAAGGGAACCGAAAGATAGGTGATCAGCAAGATGACGCCGGCCACGACCGCCGCCTTGTTGCGCTTGAACTTGCGCCAAGTGAGCGCCAGAGACGAGGCGTGCGCCAGCGCGCTTTCGCCGCTGCGGCCGATCGCCTCCGGGTCGAAGGGGGCGTCCGACACGAAGCGCTCTTCGAGCCGTGGCGGCAGGGCCGACATCGCCTTCGCCGACATGTCGTTCATCGCTGGACCTTCATGCCGCCCGCCCGGCGAACCGGATGCGCGGATCGAGCGCGGCGAGCGCGAGGTCCGAGACCAGCATGCCGACGACCGTCAGGATCGCGACGAACATCAAGATGAAACCGGCAAGATACTGATCCTGGACGCGCAGGGCCTGCAGCAGGATCGGCCCGACCGTGGGCAGATTCAAGACCAGCGACACCAGCACCGATCCCGAGACGAGGTGCGGCAGGATATTGCCGATATCCGCGATGAACGGATTGAGCGACATGCGGAACGGATATTTGAGCAACAGCCGGCCCTCCGAGAGGCCCTTGGCCCGCGCCGTGACCACATATTGCTTCTGCAATTCGTCGAGCAGGTTCGCCCGCATGCGACGGATCATGGCGGCGGTCGAGGCAAGTCCGATGACGATGGTGGGCACGATCAGATGGGAAGCGATGGAGCGCATCTTTTCCATGCTCATGGGCGCGTCCGCATAGGCGGGGTCCATCAGCCCGCCGATCGATATGCCGAACCAGCGGTTGAGATAGAAGAGCAGCACGAGAGCGAGCAGAAAGCTCGGCGTGGCGAGCCCGATATAGCCGATGAAGGTGACGAGATAGTCGCCGACCGAATATTGGCGCACTGCCGAATAGATGGCGATCGGGATCGCCACGACATGCACGAAGAGGACGACGGCCAGGTTGACGACGAGGGTCAGCACCAGCGCCTGCCCGACGACGGCATTCACCGGCTGATTGTATTCGAAGGACCAGCCCCAATTGCCCTGCAGCAGCCCCGACCAGCCATTGGGTCCCGGCATCAGCCCGATCCAGGAGAGGTATTGCTCCCAGACGGGCAGATCGAGACCGAATTGGTGGCGCAGGAACTCGGCCTTGGCGAGGCTCGACGCATCGCCTTCCGCGGCGAGCTCGGCGATCTGGTTCGTCAGGTAGTCGCCGGGCGGGAGCTTGATGATGAGGAAGACGAGCGCCGAGATGGCGGTCAAAGTGAGCACCATGATCACGAACCGACGCAGGATGTAACGCAGCAGCACCATTCGTCCGTCACTCCGAGAAGAAGAACTCGTCCATGCGGTAGACGCCGAAATAGGAGGTCGGCTCGAAGGCGAAGAGCGCCTTCTCCGGCACGTTGCGCAAGCGCTTGGAAACGACGACCGGCTGCAGCTCCCGCGTCACCGTGCCGATGCTGAAGACGTTCGTGGCGTTGATCGCCAGCATCTCTTTCCAGATGTGCGTCTGCTCGGCCTCGTCGCCGGTTGTCAGCCACCGGTGATAGAGATCGAGCAGATGTTTCGCCTCCGGCAAATCGACCGCCTCTCCGTGCTTGCCGCGCGTCTCCTCGAATTCGCCCCAGAGGGGCCAGGCGTAATTCTCCCCGAGCGCCGGCGCGATCTCGTAGGGCGGCATTTCGGCGGTGGGTATGGCGTTGTCGATGCCAGGGCCCGCGACCATGATCGTGCGCCCCGCATAAGAGCGGTTGCGCAGCACGCCCGGCTCCTGGGGCTTGATGAACAATTTGACGCCCACATCGCGCCAGAACTCGGTGATCAGTTGCAACACATCGATTGTGTCGCGGCTGTCTCCCGCCACCTCGACGACGATCTCCAATTCGCGCCCATCGGGAAGGAGGCGCACGCCTTCGCCGTTGCGCTGCGTCAAGCCGATCCCATCGAGAAGATTATTGGCGAGGTCCGGATCATAGGTGGCGTTGACCGTCCGGTTGGCTTCATCGTCGAGCGAGCTTTCGGGCATGACGGTGTTGTTGCCCTCGAGGCCCAAGCCGAACATCATCGCATTGTTGATGATGTGGCGGTCGATCGCAAGCGACAGCGCCGCTCGGAAGCGCTGATCGCGATTCAGCGCCCGCCAGGCGGGGTCTTCGACGGTAAGATTGGGGTAGAGCGCGTAGGACGAGCCGCGCGCGATCGGCCAGAGCAAGGTCCGATAGCCGTGCTCGGCCTCGCCCTCCTTGAGGACCGGTGCATCCGACATCGACAGGCCGCGCGCCAGGAGATCGACCTCGCCGGCATTTGCCTTCGGCGCGAACAGGCTCGCCGTCGCAAGGTCGACGAACAGGCGGTCGATATAGGGAAGCTGGCGACCTTCCGGATCGACACGGTGAAAGTAAGGGTTGCGCTCGAAGACGAAGCGGTTCGCGGGTGCCTTGGTGACGATCTTCCAGGCGTTGAGCGTCGGCATGTCGGGGTTGGCATTATCGTAAGGGTCGTTGATGCGGTTGAACAAGGCGGCCCAGTTTCTGAGCTTGGCTTTGGCGGCAAGCTCGGAGAGCTTGTCCTTCTTCGCGTAGCGTGCGTGATACGCCTTCAGATAGTGGGCGGGAGCATAGATGAAGATCGGGCGCGGCTGCGCGAGCGTGGGCAGGAACAACGGATTGGGCTTGTCCCAGCTATAGCGCACATGGCGCTCGTCGATGACCTCGAAGCGGGCAAGTTGGCCATTGACGAAGAAGACGCCCTCGGGGCCGGCGGGAGAAATCTCCTTGTTGTTGGCGATGTCCTCGAAATAGAAGCGGAAATCCTCGGCCGTGAAGGGTTCGCCGTCCGACCAGCGATGGCCTTCCCGGAGCGTCAAGGTGAAGATGCGGTCATCCACCGAATCGACTTTCTCCAGGAGATCCGGCCGCAGATTGAGCTTCTCGTCATAGCCCACGAGGCGCGTATAGGTATTGACGGTGATGAGCCTAAGGTCGCGTGCCTTGCTCACCAAGGTGCGCAAATCCCCACCATAGCGGCCGATGTCGCGGCCACGGTCCTTCAGGTCGACGATGAGCGGCGTCTTCGGCAGGCGCATGGCCACAGGGGGAAGCGTGCCGCTCTCGACGAGCTGCGCCAGCGTCGGCGCATCCTGGTAGCTCCGCGGCACCTCCGGTACTGCGACCGCCACCACATTCGTCGAGCGTGACTTGACGCCGGCGTCGCCAGCCGCGGTGGCGTTCTCACGAGCAAGGCATGCGGCGAGCGTGATCGCCGACAAGACCAAGCCATAGCGCAGCGCGACCCTCATGAGGCTTGCCCGATCCGGCCTCTCTCGCCTCCGGCGACGCGTACGAAATGCCTGGGCGACGTTTCCACCATGTCGGGACGCGGCCCGTCCTGCCTGATCGTGAAAGGCTCGGGCCAGCTCGAGGGCAGGGAAACGCCTTCGCCTGCGATCTTGTCGAAATCGAGCAAGTGATCGAGGTCGGCGCTCGGCACGGCTGCGAGCAGCGCCTTTGTATAGGGATGGCGGGGATTGGCGAACAGCTCCGCGCTCGGTCCTTGCTCCACGACATGGCCGCGGCACATCACCGCGACCTGCTTTGCCAGATAATGGATGACGGCGAGGTTGTGGGACACGAACAAAAGCGACAGGCCAAGCTCGGATTGCAGATCTTTCAACAGGTTCAGGATCTGAGCCTGCACCGATACGTCGAGGGCCGAGGTCGGCTCGTCGCACAAGAGCACTGAGGGCTCGAGCGCCAGGGCCCGCGCGATGCCGATGCGCTGGCGCTGGCCGCCGGAGAAGGAATGGGGATAGCGCGACAAGGCGCGACGATCGATGCCGACCAGCGAGCACAGCTGAAGGATACGCGCGGCGCGCGAGGCGGCGTCTCCCACGCCATGCACTATCAGCGGCTCGGTGAGGATGTCGTGCACGGTCATGCGGGGATTGAGGCTCGAAAACGGATCCTGAAAGACAAATTGCACGGCTCGGCGATAAGCGGTCAACTCCGGACCGTGGAATGTGGCGATATCGCGCGGCCCGGAGCCGGCGTCGTAGAGCACGCAGCCCTCGTCGGGCGCTATGGCGCGCATGATGATCTTCGACAAGGTGGTCTTGCCGGAGCCCGATTCGCCGACAATACCTAGGGTTTCGCCGCGGGTCACAGCCAAGCTGACCTTGGTGAGCGCGTCGACGCGTAGCGCCGCCGAAAACGGCCCCCCGCGCTTGCGGAAGCTTTTGGAGATGTTCTGCACCTCGAGGACCGGCGTGGCGCTGCCAGGCCTTGGCGCCGCCCCTGTCGCCACCGGCTGGGCCGGGGACTTGTCGCGCAAAGGCATGAGCCTGTCCTCGGGGGTCCCGTCGACCCTCGGCACGCAGCGCATCAGAGCCTTCAGATAGGGATGACGCGCATCGCGGAAGATCGCCTCGACGCTGCCTCGTTCGACGATCTCGCCGCGATACATGACGGCCACGTCATCGGCGACATTCGCCACCACGCCCAGATCGTGGGTGATGAGCAAGATGCCCATGTCGAACTGCTTTTGCAGGCCCTTCATCAAGGAGAGAATATTCGCCTGCGTCGTCACGTCGAGCGCCGTCGTCGGCTCATCGGCGATCAGGATCGCGGGCTGGCACATCAGCGCCATGGCTATCATGGCGCGCTGGCGCATGCCGCCGGAAAGCTCGAAGGGATACGCCGAAAGCTGCTGCGCGGGATGCTGGAAGCCGACCTTGCCCAATAAATCCGTGGCGAGCTCGCGAGCGAGCGCCGCATCAGCCTCGCGGTGGATGCGCGCCGCTTCGCCGATCTGGTCGCCGATGGTATGCAAAGGCGACAGCGAGGTCATCGGCTCCTGGAAGATCATGGCGATGCGCCCGCCGCGGATGTCGCGCATCTTATCGCCGTTGCGCGGCAGCTTGGCGAGGTCGACGATGCCGTGGCGGACGGGATCGCAGAACAAGATTTCGCCACGAATGATGCGGCCCTTCTTCGGCAGGAGGCCCATCACGGCCTGCACCGTCACCGACTTGCCCGAGCCCGATTCGCCGACGATCGCCAAGGTGCGGCCGCGATAGAGATCGAAGTTCACGTCGTGCAACGCATGCACGACGCCTGCATCGCCGGCGAACTCGACCGCCAGATCGCGGACGCTCAAGATACGATGGTCGCCCGCCACCCGTGATCCTCCCTGGCTCGCGAATCCCCGCGCAGAGTAACTGACGGATTATGACATTTCGTCAAGAGTCGAGTGGCCGCGGCGTGACGCGCACCGTATTCAGCATGGCCGGTTCGATCCGCGGAACAAGGATCAAGCTTCCGGCCCGTCTGGTCGAGGCGGGGCGGGCAAGACCGCCGGTCTCCAATGGCGCGATCATACCAAAATAACGATCTTGCCATTGGCCTCATTCGACTCCATCAAGCGATGGGCATCGCGGATATTCTCGAAGGGAAAGACTTTGGCGGGCTTCGCCTTGTAGACGCCTGCCGCCACGCTGTCGACGATCGCCTGGAAGGGAATGTCGGACAATGGATAGTCCGGCGTGCCATAGACGAAGGCGCTCGCGAAGGTGCTTAGCTGCACGCCATACGGCGGCATTTGGAACACGGGATCGAAATTTGCGGCCGGCGGCGAGACGCCCGTCGGCGTCAGATTTGACGATGCCGACGCATTCGATGCCGCTTACCTCCGCTACATCACCCCAGGCGCCCTGACGGAAATAGAGCCCGGCGCGGTTCAGCCCGAAGGCCTTGACCTCGACGAGCACTTGGCCGGGCTTCGGCTCGGGTATCGGACGCTCCACGACCATGAGTTGATCGGGTCCGCCAGATTGCTTGATGACGATGGCACGCATGGGAAGTCCTCCGGTTTCGACGGAGCTTGCGCTGCGCCGGCGCCGGGCGTTCGGCTTGCCGCGGTATGTTAACCACATTTGGGTGATTCGACCTCGAAGTCTTACGCGAAATTAATCGAGGCCCGGCATTGAGGCCAGTCGGGATACGGACAGCTTGCTCGTCTTGGTCGGAGACCTTCAATGAACCGGGCCTCGTCTTCGCTGATGCGACACGTCCGCGATCTCGCGCGCGACAAGGCGGGCAACACCGCCGTCATGTTCGGCCTGGCGATCATACCGTTGCTCGTCGTCGTCGGCATGGCGGTCGACTATGCGCGCGTGACATCGGTCCGTGACAAGCTCGACAATGCAGCCGACGTCGCCGCCCTCGCCTCGGTCTCCAAGAGCGCCAATCCGTTCGTCACTCCACCGACGCAAGCGAGCGTGCGTAAATATTTCGACGCGATCGCCAATACCATTCCCGGCGTGACCATTACCAGCTTCCAGGCCACGATCGTCCCGAGCGTGACCAATATGTCGGTGGCCGTGAGCTATACCGGCCAGGTGCAGACGACGCTGGCGCGGATCATCGGTATTTCCACGATCGCAATCGGGGGAACGGCGACCGCCAAGGTCAACGCGCCTCCCTATATCGACTTCTATCTCCTGCTCGACAATTCCCCCTCGATGGGGCTGGGGGCGACGGCGGCGGATATCTCGCATCTGCAATCGCTGACGCCCGATAGCTGCGCCTTCGCCTGCCATCAACACACCTTTGATTCGAAGGGCAACGTGACGGGAGACGACCTGAACGACTACTACCATGTCGCCAAGAACAACGGCGTTACGGTGCGCATCGACGTATTGCGTACCGCGACCCAACAACTGACGCAGACCGCCACTTCCACCGCTACCGTGCAAAACCAATTCCGCATGGGTGTCTACGAGTTCAACGACTCGCTGACCACGATCAGCGACCTGTCGTCGAATCTCTCTGCGGTGAGCTCGGCCGCCAATGCGATCGATCTTGCCTATGCGTATTACGACCAGCGCGACAGCCAGACCTCCTACGACGTGGCGCTGCCGGGGATAAACGCCATCATGACGAATCCGGGAAACGGATTGACCCCTTCGACACCGCGGAAATTC
This sequence comes from Hyphomicrobiales bacterium, assembly GCA_044445965.1. GTDB lineage: Bacteria > Pseudomonadota > Alphaproteobacteria > Rhizobiales > Beijerinckiaceae > GAS188. Next base: position 15,344 of record JBIOEJ010000063.1, on the reverse strand, counting down.
CTGTTCTTCGTGACCGATGGCGTGCAGGACGAGCCCGTCGCCAATCTCCCTCCCCCGCAACCCTCGGGGAATGTGAACTCCAACCGCCTGATCAACACGCTCAACCCGTCGCTGTGCACGACGATCAAGAATCGCGGCATCCAGATCGCGATCCTCTATACGCCCTATCTGCCGGTCACCAACAACGCCTTCTACAATCAGTGGGTGGCGCCGATCTCGAGCCAGATCCCGACCAATCTCCAGAGCTGCGCCTCGCCGGGATTCTATTTCCAGATCACCCCGACGCAGGGCATATCGGAAGCCATGCAGGCGATGTTCACCGCGGCCGTCTCCTCGGTGCTCCTGACGAACTGAGCGCCGGAGGCTGCTCCGCTCGCCGCGCAACTCGGGTCGCGATGGCGAACTTGCTCCGGTCAGAACGGTCCGAACCAACGCGGCACCCGGGCGCGATAGGCGCGGTAGGTATCGCCGAACTTGGCGTCGAGATAACGCTCCTCGCGCTCGATCGCGAGCTTCGTGACCGCGTAGACCGCAATGACCAGCGCCAGCAGAAACCAAGTCGAGCGGGAGGCGATACCCAGTCCGAGCAGCATGAGGGTCATACCGAGATACATGGGATTGCGCGTGTGGCCGTAGACGCCTTGCTGCACAATGACGGTGGTGGGCCTGGTCGGTCTCACCTCGGTCCCGGCAGAGGAAAAACGTTGCCGCGCCGCAACTGCGAGCGCGACGCCACATAAGAAAACAAGCGCGCCCATCGCCGGCCACAGCCAGCCGCCCGCTTCGGACAGGAAGGGCGGCAAGGGCAGCAGCCAGGAGAGAATGCCCGCGATGACGGCGGCCGAGGCATAGATGGCGGGCGGCCAGACGAAATCGCTGGATGCGTCCACCTTGCCGCCCATCGATGGATGTGGAGTGTTGGTCATCAAGCCGCCTCGGGGTCGATGATAGGTGAAACCGCGTTCGGTTTCCACCGTCGGCGGCCGCCTCCCCCGAGAATATGCGATGCCGAGTGTCGCTGCCGGCAGCGCTCGGCGAGTGGAATGTCCGGCTTTTGACGCGGCCCTACCCAAGACGCGCCAATTTTGGCATAGGACTTCGCGGCCGCGAGCGTCTCGCTCCGCCGCATAACGTCGCGGCGGCGCCGAGCGCCGCGCCAGTCGAACCGCAAGCGAAAGAGCCCACGATGACCGAAGTCCTTTGGAACCGCATGACGGCCGAGACCTTGCGCGGGCGCGCCGCGCAAGGCGCGATCGTGCTCTTGCCGGTCGCCTCGACCGAGCAGCACGGTCCTCACCTCGCGACCGGCGTCGATGACTACCTCTGCGGCGAGGCCTGCCGCCGCGCTGCCGTGCTGGTCGCCAAGGAGCGCCCGATCGTGGTCGCGCCGACCGTCTGGTGCGGCCTCGCCGAGCACCATATCGCCTTCGGCGGCTCTTTCACGCTGACGCTTGCGACCTACTACGCGCTGCTGCGCGATCTCTGCCAATCGATCCTGCGGGCAGGCTTCAAACAGATTCTGATCGTCAACGGCCATGGCGGCAACATCACCGCGCTCAACGCCTTCACGACAGAGCTTACGCGCGAGCTCGGGGCGCCGATCGCCACCACGACTTATATCATGGCCGGACTCGAAGAGACGAAGGCCGTTCTCGAGGATCAGGACGGCATCATGCATGCCTGCGAGGGCGAGACCTCGATGATGATGGCGCTGAAGCCCGATCTCGTCGATCATTCGCGCCTGCCGGAAGCGCATGGCGCGAGCCTGGGCATGAGCGGGGCGCTGGCGCGGCCGATCCATGCCTGGAAATCCTTCAAGGATCTGACGCCGTCGGGCGTCATGGGCGATGCGCGGCGCGCCACGCCGGCAAAAGGGGAAGCCATCCTCGATGCTTGCGCCAAGGGCATCGCCGAGCGGCTCCTGAAGGGCGAGCCCTGGGCGTAGCGATGGGCCGGCGCATCGAGTACCAGCAGGAACCACCGGGAGCATGGCCCACTCCCCCATTCCCTTCCCGCCATTTTCCTGCTTGCCGGGTCACCCCGTTCCGTGAGTTAATCACGAACAACAGAACAAGCGGGAGGTTCGAGATGACAACGACACGCCGGCGCTTCGTGCAGGGAAGCGTTGCCACAGCGACGCTCGCGGCGGCACCCGCCATCCGCCGGGCTCAGGCCGCGCCTTCGCCCGCGAAGACGCTCAAGGCGGTGATGCAGGGCGATCTGCGCTCCTTCGACCCGATCTGGACGACGGCGAATATCACCTCGTACCATGCCGCCATGATCTACGACACGTTGTTCGGCGTGGACGGCAACGACAAGCCGCAGCCGCAGATGGTCGACAGCTTCGGCACCTCCGACGATCAGCTCACCTGGACCTTCAAGCTGCGCGACGGTCTCAAATTCAGTGACGGTTCGTCCGTAACCTCGGCCGACTGCATCGCCTCGATCCGGCGTTGGGCCGTGCGCGATGGCGCCGGCCAGCACATGTTCGTGCGTGTCAAGGACACGAGCGCCAAGGACGACAAGACCTTCGCCATCTCACTGAAGGAGCCCTATCCGCTGATGCTTGATGCCATGGCCAAGGCCGGGACTTCGGTCCTCTATGTCATGCGCAAGAAGGAGGCCGAGACGGACCCGATGCAGCAGGTGACCGAGTTCATCGGCTCGGGGCCATTCACCTTCAACCGCAACGAGACGAAGATGGGGGCTTCCTATGTCTGGGACCGCAACCCGAACTACGTGCCGCGCTCCGAACCGCCCTCCGGCATGGCAGGCGGCAAAGTCGTCAAGCTCGACCGCGTCATCTGGGAGAATGTCGGCGACGAGCAGACCGCTATCGCGGCGTTGCAGAATGGCGAGATCGATTTCTACGAAACGCCCCCCGTCGATCTCATCGGCCAGCTCGAGGCCGACAAGAACCTGCATGTCGAGGTCTTGAACAAGACCGGTCAAATCTGCTGGTGCCGTGTCAACTGGCTCTATCCACCCTTCAATAATGTGAATGCGCGCAAGGCGCTGCTCTATCTCGTCAGCCAGACGGATGTCATGAAGGCCGCCATCGGGAATCCGAAATACTACCGCGCCTGCGCCTCCTATTTCGGCTGTGGGACGCCGATGGAGAATGATGAGAATACCGGATGGTTCAAGGAGGCGCCGAACAAGGCGAAGGCGACCCAGCTCTTCAAGGATGCCGGATATGACGGACGCCCCATCATCATCCTCCAGCCGACCAACTTCGCCGTCTTCAACACCGCCGACCAGCTTCTCGCCCAATGGCTGAAGGAGATCGGCGTCAATGCTCAGCTCGCGGCCTCCGATTGGGGCGGCGTGGTGACGCGCCGCGCCGTGCGCGAGCCGCCCGAGAAGGGCGGCTGGAACATCTTCGTGACCTCGGGGTCGGGCGCCGCCTTCGGCAATCCGATCACGCTTGTCGGGCACGCGGCGACCGGCGATAAGGGCTGGTTCGGTTGGCCGTCGGATCAGCTGCACGAGCAATTGCGCGACAAATGGGCCAAGGCCAAGCCCGAGGATCGGCTGGCCGTCGCCAAGGAGATCCAGAAGAACGCCTGGGATTTCGTCCCCCACGTCTATATGGGCCAATATCTGCAGCCGGCCGCCTGGCGGACGAATATCAAGGGCATCATCGGCATGCCCGAGCTGATCCCCTTCTGGAACGTCGAGAAGACGTGATACGCGGGAATACCCCGCCTCTCGCCGGAACACGGGGAGAGGCTAATCGGCCGGCTCCGCTGCGACCATGATCGCCTACGTCGTCCGTCGCCTCGCCTCGCTTGCCCTTGTCATGGCGCTGGTCGGGGTCTGCGTGTTCCTGCTCCTGCATCTCGCACCGGGAGACCCGGCCGCGATCATCGCGGGCGACAATGCGACGCCCGATCAGATCGCCGGGATCCGCGCCCATCTCGGCCTCGATGATTCCCTCCCTGTCCAGTTCCTGCGCTGGAGCATGGCGGTCCTGTCTGGCGATCTCGGGGTCTCGATCTTCTCGAACACGCCGGTCGCGGTCCTGATCGGCCAGCGTCTCGAGCCGACTATCTCGCTTGCGCTTGCGACGCTCGCCTTCGCGGTGCCGGTGGCGCTGACGCTCGGCGTGCTCGCCGCCTGGAAGGCCGGAAGTGCGATAGACAGGTTGTCGATGGTGGTGTCGGTCGCGGGCTTCTCGGCGCCGGCCTTCGTGGTCGGCTATCTGATGATCTACGTCTTCGCCGTCACGCTGAAATGGCTGCCGGTGCAGGGCTACACGCCGATCGGCGTGGACCCTCTCGACTGGGTGCGCCATCTCGTCCTGCCGGCGCTGACGCTAGGCCTCGCCTATGTGGCGCTGATCGCGCGCATCACGCGGGCTACCATGCTCGACGTGCTTGCCGAGGACTATATCCGCACCGCTAAGGCCAAGGGCGTTTCGGCCGGGCCGATGCTGCTGAAGCATGCCTTGAGGAATGCCGGCGTGCCGATCGTCACGGTGATCGGCATCGGCGTCGCGCTCCTGATCGGGGGCGTGGTGATCACCGAAACCGTCTTCAATATTCCAGGTGTCGGAAGGCTCGTGGTCGATGCCATCTCGAAGCGGGACTATCCGATCATCCAAGGCGTGATTCTGGTGTTCTCCGCAGCCTATGTGATCATCAACCTCTTGGTCGATCTCTCCTACACGTTGATCGACCCGAGGATACGCTATTGACCGAGGTGCCGGTCCTCCATGCGCGGGATATCGCGCTCGCCCGCCGCCCGGCGAGGCCATGGCGATTCGTCAAGCGCAACCCCTCGCTCGTCGTCGGCGCGGTCATTCTCTCAGGCTTCGCGGCGCTAGCGCTCGCCGCTCCCTGGCTGCCGGGAGATCCCATGACGATGGCGCCGGACAGAAGGCTGTTGCCGCCCGCTGGCGCTTTCCTCTTCGGCACCGATGCTCTCGGCCGCGACGTCCTGGCACGCACCCTATACGGGGCGCGGGTGTCGCTGCTCGTCGGCTTCCTGGTGTCGGCCTGCTCCGTGTCGACCGGGCTCGCCATCGGCCTGGTCGCGGGCTCCATTCGGAAGGCCGACGCGCCGCTGATGCGCTTGATGGACGCGCTGATGGCGATCCCGGCGATCCTCCTCGCCATCGCCCTCGTTTCGCTGACGCGCGCCAGCGTCACCACCGTGATCCTGGCGATCACGGTGCCGGAGGTGCCGCGCGTGGTGCGCCTGGTACGCTCCGTCGTGCTGAGCGTGCGCGAGCAGCCCTATGTGGAGGCGGCGATCGCCGGCGGAGCGCGATTGCGCAAGATCATCCTGCGCCATATCCTGCCCTCGACCGTGCCGCCGCTGATCGTGCAGGCCACTTATATCTGCGCTTCCGCTATCCTGGTCGAGGCGACGCTCTCCTTCCTCGGCGCGGGCTCCCCGCCCGATATCCCGAGCTGGGGCAACATGATCGCCTCGTCACGGATTTATCTGGCGCGCGCCCCTTGGACCATCTTCTGTCCGGGGTTCGCGCTGGCGCTCGTGGTGCTCGCCGTCAATCTGCTCGGAGATGGTTTGCGCGACCGCCTCGACCCGCGCCTTGCGCGGCGCATGTGAGGCACAGATGAGCGAGGCGCTCCTGTCCGTGCGCGATCTGAAGACGCATTTCTTCAATGTCGACGGGGTGACGCGCGCTGTCGATGGCGTGAGCTTCGACATCGCCTCGGGCGAGACGCTTGGCATCGTGGGCGAGTCCGGCTGCGGCAAGAGCGTCACGGCGCTGTCGGTGATGCGCCTCTTGCCGGAGAGGCTTGCCCGCATCGTCGCAGGCCGGATCGTATTCGAGGGACAGGATCTCCTGGCGCTCGAAGAAGATGCGATGCGCGCGATTCGCGGCAACCGCATCGCCATGATCTTCCAGGAACCGATGACGAGCCTCAACCCGTTATTGCGGGTCGGCGAGCAGATCGCCGAGGCGTTGCGCATCCATACCGGGGCCGACCGGCGCGAGGCGCGCGCCAAGGCGGCCGCGATGCTGCGACTCGTGCGTATCCCCGACGCCGAGCGACGCCTCGACGATTATCCGCATCAGTTCTCGGGCGGCATGCGCCAGCGGGTGATGATCGCCATGGCGCTCGCCTGCGATCCGCGCCTCCTGATCGCCGACGAGCCGACGACGGCGCTCGACGTCACCATCCAGGCGCAGATCTTGAAGCTCCTGATCGAACTGAAGGCGCGCACCGGCGCGGCGGTGATCTTGATCACCCATGACCTCGGCGTGGTGGCCGAGACTTGTCAGCGCGTGATCGTGATGTATGCCGGGCGCAAGATCGAGGAGGCTTCGGTCGAGACGCTGTTCGATCGCCCGGCCCACCCCTACACGCGCGGGCTGATGGCGGCGACGCCGCGGCGGGGGTCGGCCGGCGCCGCCAAGCGGCTCGCCGAGATCCCCGGCCTGGTGCCGTCGCTGCGCGAGCCGATCGCGGGTTGCGCCTTCGCGCCGCGCTGTCAGCTTGCGGATGATCGCTGCCGCCGCGAGAGCCCGAGCTTCGCCGAGGTCGCGCCCGGCCATGGCGTTGCCTGCTTCGCCGCGGCGCGCGTCGCAGCATGAACGCGGCTCCCAATCCGGCGCCGGCGCGCGCGCCGCTTCTCGAGGTCGAGGGGCTCGCCAAGCATTTCGAGATGGCGGCAGGCCTGCTGACGCGCCGCAAACCGCTGCTGCGAGCCGTCGACGGCGTCAGCTTCTCATTGGCGCGCGGGGAGACGTTGTGCCTCGTGGGCGAATCGGGTTGCGGCAAATCGACGGTCGGCAAGCTGATCCTGCGCCTGATGGAACCGACCGCCGGCGCGATCCGCATCGACGGCGTCGAGACGACCCATGCCCGCGGAGAGGCGCTGCGCGCCTTTCGCAAGCGCGTGCAGATGATCTTTCAGGACCCCTTCGCCTCGCTCAATCCCCGCCTGCGCGCCGGCACCATCGTCGCCGAGCCGCTGGAGAATTATGGCCTGCTTTCGGCCAAGGGGCGAAAGGACAAGGTCGCCGACCTGTTCGGTCGGGTGGGGTTGCGGCCGGAAGCCAGCGACAAATTTCCTTTCGAGTTCTCCGGCGGCCAGCGTCAGCGGATCGGCATTGCGCGCGCGCTGGCGCTGTCGCCAGACGTGATCGTGGCCGACGAACCGGTCTCCGCGCTCGACGTCTCGGTGCAGGCACAGGTCCTGAACCTGCTGGTCGATCTGCGCGAGGCGCTCGGCCTTGCTTATCTCTTCATCTCGCATGATCTCGGCGTGGTCGAGCATATCGCCCATCGCGTCGCGGTGATGTATCTCGGCCGCATCGTCGAGATCGCTGATAAGGGCACGATCTTCGCGGCGCCTCGCCACCCCTACACGCAGGCCTTGATGGCCGCGGCGCCGATCGCCGATCCGCGCGCTAGGCGTGAGCGCATCGTGCTCGAAGGCGATGTCCCTTCGCCGCTCGATCCGCCGAAAGGTTGCGCCTTTCATCCTCGTTGCCCCTACGCCTTCGCGCGATGCCTGGTCGAGACGCCGGCGCTGACGGCTCGCGGCGACGGCCATCTCGCCGCTTGCCATCTGGACGAGGCGTGAGGCGCGATCCGCTTCTCCTTCGGTTCGGATAGCTGCGTCTATCCGGTCATGCCGCTATCTCAGCCATCGGGAGCAGGCCCCAGGCGAATGCGCATCGCATTCGAGAGCAGCGCGTCTCAGCCTCGGCGATGGTGCGTCGTTCTAGCCGAGAGGCTCGAAGCGCAAGGCCATGAGGTCGTCCTCGACCGCCGAACACGCCCCGATGGCGCGCCTCTCCGGGCAAGGCTCGACCTCCTCTTCATGCTCGAACGGCTGCTCTATGGCATCGCTGGCCCCGGGCCGAGCCAGCCGGCCGCCTGGCCGCCGCGACTTGCGCAGCGGGACCATGCATCATGCGATCTCGCGATCGATTTCGACGGAAAGGCCGTTGCGGGCGCGGTCGACGTCCCGACCCTCACGCCTCTCTATGATGGTGCGCCTGACGAGGCGGCAGCCATGGACGCCATCCTCGACGGGCGTGCGCCGCGGCTCTCGCTCGCGCTGCGCGATCCGGGGGATGGCGCCGTCCGGTCGGTGGCGACGGCGTTGCCGGCGCTCCCGGAACCGGAAATCTTCACGCTGTCGTTCGACCGTGTGCTGTCGCGCATGGGCACGCTGCTAGCACAGGCGGTCGAACGCTTCGCCGCGGGGCGGCTCGATGTCTTGGGGCAGACCGCCTCTCCTGCCTCCGGCTCGCCGACGCCCGGCGCCTTGCGCCCCCTGGCCTTCCTGGCGAAGAGCCTCGCGGCAAAGATCGGCCGCCGGTTGACGCACCTCACCCTGCGGCAAGACCATTGGCGCATCGCTTGGCGCTGGCCGGCGGGCGACGAGGTCTCCTCCCGTCTCGCCTGGCCATCGGCGCCCTATGTGTTCCTGCCCGACGATGCCCGGCGCTTCTACGCCGACCCCTTCGTGCTTTGGCATGGCGGCGTCGCGCATGTGTTTTGCGAGGAATATCCCTATGCGACCGGGAAAGGCGTGATCTCGGTTTTCAACGTTGAGCGGGATGGGGCGTCGAGCCCGCCGCGTATCGTCTTGGAGCGGCCCTATCATCTCTCCTATCCGATGGTGTTCGCGCGAGACGGCGCCTTCTTCATGATCCCGGAAACCTCCGCCAATCGCACGATCGAGATCTACCGCGCGTCGAGGTTCCCGGATGAATGGGTGCTCGAGAACGTGCTGGTGCAGGGCGTATCGGCCGCGGATGCGACCTTGGTCGAGCGGGGTGGCCGTTTGTGGCTATTCGCCGCGCTCGCGGAGGCGGGAGCGTCGAGCTGGGACGCGCTCGGCTTGTTCCACGCGACGAAGCTCATGGGACCGTGGACGCCGCATGCCGCGAACCCGGTTCTGGTGGATGCGGGTTCGGCGCGTCCGGGGGGCATGATGTTCGAGCGCGACGGGGCGTTGATCCGGCCGGCTCAGGATTGCCGAGGCGGCTATGGCTCGGCGCTGACGCTGTGCCGCGTGGACAGGCTCGATCCCGAGCACTACGCCCAAACCATGCTGGCGCGGCTCGCGCCGCACCCGAGCTGGCGCGCGGACGGCGTGCATACGTTGAACGCCGCGGGCGGCCTCGAGGTCATCGATTGCGTCGGTTGGCGCTCGCGGCGCGCTTGACGGCTCTCGAGAGGATGAATTCAGGTCGAATTGCCACAAGATTCCTGTCTCTCGCGGCGGAGCCGGCCCGCATCCGCGAGGGCGTGCTTTCGGGAGAATGTTGAGGAATGTTGATTCTCGGAGGCATGCAGGGAAAATTTGTATAGCCGGCTATCGATATGCGAAACCTTGGCCGAAGCAGGATAGGCTCCGGGCTGAACTCATCCGGCTCCAGCTAGGCCTTGGCCGGTGCCATCGGCGGGGCGCCGGGCACGGGAAGCGCCGTCGTCTGTTTGATACGCTCCATGGCGAAGCGCGAAGTGACGTTCTTCAGCGGCATCGCGGCGATCAGGCGTTTGTAGAAGAGGTCATAGGCCGCCATGTCGGCGACCACGACACGCAATTGATAGTCGACCTCTCCCGCCATGCGGTAGAGCTCCATGACCTCGGGCATGGCGGATACCGTTTCAGCGAAACGCTGCAGCCATTCGGTCGAATGGTCGGAGGTTTCGATGGCGACGAAGACGGTGAGGCCGAGGCCGATCTTCTCGGGCGAGACCAAGGCCACGCGCCGCGTGATGATGCCCTTGGCCTCGAGCTTCTGGACGCGCTTCCAGCACGGCGTCTGAGACAAATGGACGCGCTCGGCCAATTCGGCGATGGAGAGGCTCGAATCCGCTTGCAGCAGCGTCAGGATTTTACGATCGGTCGCGTCCATCGGGAGCGGTCAAAGCCACAGCACGGGAGTAGGACCCTTTCAGGTCCCACTCCCGGCCGCGAACGGCCGTTGGGGGGCATCGGCCGCTCGTCTCGGTTCCGAGGCCGCCTCGCTTTCTAGTCCACGTCCGATCAGAACGAGCAAGGGCCCTTCAGGATCGACACGCTCTACAAGCTCCGGCAGCCCGGAAATGCTGGCAAATATCCTGCGTTCGTCGTGACGCGTCGCGCTCGATATGGCAGCCGCCGGTGTTCCTGGCAAGAGCCCGTTTGCGATAGCCCGTTCGCAGAAATCGGCGAGCGTGCGTCTCGGCATATAGAGGGCGGTCGTGGCCGAAGGATCAGCGATCGCCCCCCAATCAAGATCAGCCGGTAACTTTCCATCCTTCGCGTGGCCCGTCACGTATTGCAATCTGCGCGCGTGCGCGCGCTGTGTCAATGAAATTCCGAGAGAGGCTGCGGCTCCCTGCGCGGCCGTGATGCCCGGGACCATGGCGACATCGATGCCGGCGCGGCGGCAGGCCGCGATCTCCTCGGTGGCACGGCCGAAAATGCCCGGATCGCCGCTCTTCAGGCGCACCACATGCTTGCCTTGCCCGGCGAGGCGCAACATCAGCGCATTGATTTCATCCTGCTTGCAGGCCGGGCCGTGGCCGGTCTTGCCGACGAGGATGCGCCTGGCCTCCCGGCGGGCGAAATCGAGCACCTCCGGGGCGACGAGATCGTCATAGAGGATGACCTCGGCCGATTGCAGGGCGCGGACCGCCTTCAAGGTCAGCAATTCGGGGTCGCCCGGCCCCGCGCCGACGAGCGTGACGCGGCCCCTCTCGCAGGCGGTGCCCAGCAAATCTGCCGCTTCCTCGAGCAGCCTCTCGCGCAACGCAGTCTCCGGCTTCCGTCCAGGCTCGGCGAGGGCGCGCTCGGAAAACCGCTCCCAGAATCGCCGCCTGCGGGCGAAGCCGAGGCCGAGCCGCCGCAGATCCGGGCGCCAATCGCGCGCCGCCTCCGCCCAACGCTTGAAACCCTGGGGCAGCAACGCCTCGATCTTGGCGCGGATGGCCTGACCAAAGACCGGCGCGGCGCCGTCCGTCGAGATCGAGACGATGAGCGGAGAGCGGTTGACGATGGCGCCGAACTGGAGATCGCAGAAGGCCGGCTTGTCGACGATATTGAAAGGCGTGCCGGCAGAGCGCGCCGCCGCCGCAAAGGCGGCCGCTTCCTCCTCGGTCTCGACATCGGCGACGGCGATCGCAGCTCCCCAAAGATCGCCCTGTCGCCAAGCACCTGGATGCACCGTGACTGAGCCGGCCGGCGGGTCGGCCGCGAGCGCTTGGAAGAGGTCGCTGCGCCCGTCGGCGAACACCTCGACCTTTGCGCCGGACGCTGCCAGCAGCTCGGCTTTCCAGAGCGCAGCTTCGCTGCCGCCCGCAATCACCGCCCGGCGGCCGGCGAGCTTCAGGAAGACCGGCAAGGTGGCGAGCGCGTCGATGCGCCGGGCGGGCCTGTCTTCGGGCGCTCGCTCCCTTTGGGGGGTGATGATGAGTTGCAACGGCGAGGCTGTCATGGCCCTCTTGCCTCGACTGTCTTGCGCGGCGCCCTCAGCGCAGCACGCTCCGGGCAGGCAAATCCTGCGCCAAGCTCGCTCGGGAGCCTTGCGAGTCCGATAATTGCGCCGGCGGGAACACCAGCCAAAGCGCCGCCAGCGCCAGAACGACGGCCATGAAGGCGAGGTTCATGACGCGGCCGGTCTCGATGCCCGCATGGCCCTGCTCGGCGCACGCCCTGGTTACGGATGCCCGCGGAAAGGACATGATGACCGCCGACCGCCGATCAAGCCGCATGTGCGACCCTCCTCTCGTCTTGCGTCTCACGCGCCGCGCGGCGCTGATCGAGGATGCTCGAGCCCCGTTCGGCATTACGCTGATAGCGCAGCGTGATGGCGCGGAGCCCAAAGAGCCATTGCGCGATCGGCTGGCGCGCCAGCAGCGCCTCGGGCGTCTCGACCTCGTCGAAGCCGCAGCCGAGCGCATGGCGCATCTGGTCGGCGATCAGGGGGCCTGCCGCCCGCAAGATGCCGCGATAGCCGCGATTGCGAAGGCGCTTGGCGAGGCTGAAGCCGCGCCCGTCCGAGAACGATGGAAAACCGATCGAGATGAGCGCCAGCCTATCGATATGGGGCGAGATATCGGCGGGCCGGGCCGTGTTGGGCAAATGCACGCCAAGCCGATCGCCGCGTGCAAGGACGCTCTCGCCATCGGTTGCGAGCCGGCCCGACGGCAAGATCACATCCCCCGCCGGAAGCGGCGCATCGTCGGCGACGCGCGTGAAGCCGTCCGCCTTGAGACCGGAGGCGTCAATCAGCGGCATGCAACTCTCCCTGGAAGGCATGAAGGAGGAAGGCCTGGCGGAACGGCGCGATTCCGATACGCCGATAGGTCTCGATGAACTCTTCGCCGAGGGCGCGGCTCGCCAGATAGACGCCGACGATCTTCTCGACCGCGTCGGGCACTTCCTCGGCGGCCAAACCCGGGCCGAGCCGCTCGCCGAGGGCTGCATGCTCGGTGGCGTCGCCGCCGAGCGTCAGCTGGTAATATTCGGCCCCGTTCTTCTCCAGCCCGAGAATGCCGATATGGCCGATATGATGATGTCCGCAGGCATTGATGCAGCCCGAGATCTTGATGCCGAGCGGGCCGATCTCGCGCTGGCGGGTGCTGTCGGCGAAGCGCCGCGAGATCGACTGGGCGATCGGGATCGAGCGCGCCGTGGCGAGCGAGCAGTAGTCGAGGCCGGGGCAGGCGATGATGTCGGTGACGAGGCTTGAATTCGCGGTCGAGAGCTCCGCTGCGTCGAGAGCCTCCCAGAGCGCAAATAGATCGTTCTTGCGCACATGCGGCAATACGAGATTTTGAATATGCGTGACTCTGATCTCCCCGAAGCTGTAGCGCTCGGCGAGATCGGCGATGATACGCATCTGCTCCGATGTCGCGTCGCCCGGCACGCCGCCGATCGGCTTCAGGGAAATGGTGACCGCCACATAGCCGGGCGAACGATGCGGGAAGATGTTGGTCTCGACGAAGCGCTTGAATTCCCGATGCGCCGCCTTGGCGGTCTCGAGCTTCAGCGAATGGTCGGGCAGCGTGTCATAGGCGGGCGCGGCGAAATAGGCGGCGATCCGCTTCACCTCCGCGGGGTCGGCATTGATGCTCGGCCCATCGAGAGTGGCGAATTCCTGCTCGACGCGGCGTCGAAACTCGTCGGCGCCGATCTCGTGCACGAGGATCTTGACGCGCGCCTTGAACTTGTTGTCGCGCCGCCCTTCGAGATTGTAGACGCGCATGATCGCCTCGAGGTAGGCGAGGAGATCGTCCTTGGGCAGGAAATCCCGCACCACCTTGCCGATCATGGGGGTGCGCCCGAGCCCGCCGCCGACGATCACCTCGTAGCCGATCTCACCCGTCGCCGGGTGGCGCAGGATGCGAAGGCCGATGTCATGCGCCTTGACGGCGGCGCGATCATGCAGGGCTCCCGTGACCGCGATCTTGAACTTGCGCGGCAGGAAGCTGAATTCGGGATGCAGGCTCGACCATTGGCGGATCAGCTCGGCGGTCGGGCGCGGGTCTTCGACCTCGTCCGCTGCGACGCCGGCGAAATGATCGGCCGTGACGTTGCGGATGCAGTTGCCAGAGGTCTGGATGGCGTGCATCTCGACATCGGCGAGGAGGTCGAGGATGTCGGGCACGTCCTTGAGCTTCGGCCAGTTGAACTGGATGTTCTGACGTGTGGTGAAGTGGCCGTAGCCACGATCGTAGCGCTCGCCGATCAGCGCCAGCTGGCGCAACTGCCGCGAGGATAGCGTGCCATAGGGAATGGCGATGCGCAGCATATAGGCGTGCAGCTGCAGATAGAGACCGTTCTGCAGGCGCAGCGGCTTGAATTCGTCCTCGGTCAGCGAGCCGTCGAGCCGCCGCTCCACCTGGGCGCGGAACTCGGCCACGCGCTCGCGCACGAAGCGCGCGTCGAACTCGTCATAGCGGTACATGGCGCACGCTTTCGGCCTGCTTGCCCAGATCCGGCCTGATGCTCGGCCCGAGGGTGCGCAGGCGCTCGCGGTAATGGCGCGGCAGTGGGCCGCTCTCGCCGAGCACGACGTCGACGAGATACGCATCGACCACCTTGTTGGCCGCCATCTCGGCCGCCCCTTCGGCCTCGAGCGCGTCGGCGGCCTCGATATTGCCGGCGATGAGAGCTTGCCGATGGTCCGGCGACCAGCCAGCGGCCGTGCGGAACACGACCTCGCCCTCGACGAGGTCGTTGGCGACGAGGATCACCGGGAGGGGCGGACGCTTGGCGACGGCCATCGGAACAAACCCTATCCAGCTGCTTCCCAGGCATTGCGGCGTCGCATCTCGTTCGTTATAACGGAACGATACCGACGTTAAACAGAACTGGAAAATAGGCAGAGGCGGGCCGAGATTCAATTCACGTTCGGTAGGTGGAATTGCCAAATTTCGCATGGGTTTGGAGATGAATTTTCTCGGCCTCCAGAGTCTCGGCCTCGACTTTAGTGAAGCAGAGGGTTGCCATGGCCACAGCATCGTCACCTGCGCTCGCGACGCGAGCCGTGCATGGGGGAGCCGAGCCGCACCGTTCGACGGGCGCGCGCGTCATGCCGATCTTCCAGACCAACGGCTTCGTCTTCGACGACCAGCAGCATGGCGCCGATATCTTCGCCATGCGGCGCCCGGGCTTTTCCTATTCGCGCGGCTCGAACCCCACGGTCGCCGCCCTCGAGCGGCGCATCGCCTCGCTCGAGGGGGGAAGCGCCGGGGTCGCCTTAGCCTCCGGGCAATCGGCGTGGCTCGTGGCCATCCTGGCGCTCTGCGCCACGGGTGACGAATATGTCGCCTCGAGCCAGGTGTTCGGCGGCTCGCTCGGCTTGATGAAGCGTCTCGACAAGCGGCTCAACGTCAAATGCGCCTTCGCCGAGCCGACGCCGCAAGCCATGGCCGCGGCGATCACCGAACGCACGAAAGCCATCATCGTCGAGGGCATCGTCAACCCGACGGGCGAGGTCCTCGATCTCGACGGCATCGCCGAGGTGGCGAAGGCGCACAGGCTGCCCTTCATCGTGGATTCGACGCTCGCCTCCCCCGCGCTGCTGCGTCCCATCGAGCACGGCGCCGACATCGTCATCCATTCGGCCTCGAAATTCCTGGTCGGCAACGGCACGGCGATCGGGGGCCTCATCGTCGATGCCGGGAGCTTTCACTGGCAGGGCGATGCGCGCTTCCCGCTGGTCTCCGAGCCTTGGGAGGATTACGAGGATTTCGTGCCGGCCGAGCGCCACCCGCAACACGCCTTCGCCACCGCCTGCCGCCTGCTGGGCTTACGCGAGCTCGGCCCCGGCATGCAGGCGACGACCGCCTTCCTGATCCTCACCGGCATCGAAACGCTGCCCTTGAGGATGCGCCGCCATTGCGCCAATG